>NZ_JAUBWA010000090.1:0-17030 GCF_036702825.1 Microcoleus sp. A003_D6
GTCTGACCAGTTCTTTTTCAACAATTCTCTGAAAACCTCTTGACAAAAGACTTACAGCCTTAACTTGTCACCAATGGCGGCAAACCGAGCGTCATGACAAGGACAAAGCAAGTCTTTTTCCTTCGCTCTCCATTCGACTATACAGCCTTTGTGAGGACAAGTAGGATCGACAGCAGATATCGTATTAGCATCAGTGCGGACTACCAATAAAGAACCAACCGGAGATTCCTTATTGAAGATTTGACCCTCCTTATTTAATTGGGCAACAGTTCCAGCAGCAATGAACCCGTCAGAACGTGGGGTATTACCGACAGTATTCGTTGCACCTGCTAATGATTCTAATTTTTTCTCTTGTTGAGCACAAGCAGCAAGCGCTATCGGGAAAGAACTTGCTACCCAACCGACACTAAACCAGCCTAAAAAAGTCCGACGATCCATGACCCACCTACTAGGATTCTATATTTGATCTTTGAGATTTAATTTGACTTTTGTACATTTTAACACTTACGCTGATAGGACTTATGCAGAAACCTGGTTTTTACAAAAATACGCCTTTGCAGCGATGGGTATTAGTTGAAAAACCAGGTTTATTGATCCGCATAAGTCCTGACTCAAAAACCAAGTTTCTACCAACAATCGTCTGTTTAGTCGCCAAATTCATGCTCAGAAACCCGGTTTATGGTACGCAGTGCTTAGATTGAAGCTGACTTTTGTACATTGTCAAGACCCCAATCTAAAATAGCACTATTTTGATCCTGTCACCAAACACCCGATCAGGTGATTTTCTCGAACTTCCCTTTCGGTTCACCACACTCAGGGCATTTTTCAAAGTCAATTAGCGCTACCGTCAAGCCACATTCTGGACAGACATAGAAAGTCTTGCTTCCTCCTTTCCAAGCTGCTAAGTTATTGCTAGCCGCGCTATAGAATTTAGCGTGTCCTTTCTCAGCTTCTACCGCAAATTCAAAGGTGCGTACAGCAGGTTTCTTTCCTTCTTTTTGTGCCTGAGCAATGAATTGCGGATACATAGTATCTCGCTCATAAGACTCCCCTTTAATAGCTTCTTGCAGGTTTTCCTTGGTAGATTTCACCAGGGGCGTTTCAATTTTATTTTGGGGAGTCGCTCCCATTTGACGAATCACGACTGCGTGATTGTCCCGGTGAATTTGCTCCGCCCGCGCTGTGGCGCGGAATAAGCTTGCTACTTGTCCATAGCCTTCTTCTTGTGCTTTTTTAGCAAAGGCTAAATAGCGGACGTTAGCATTAGATTCGCCGTTGTAAGCTGCTTGTAAATTTTTCAGAGTTGGCGACTGTGCTTGGGCAATTTTCTGGGTTGGTTTTGCCTCTGTTGGTGCAGCTAAACCTGGGGATTGCTGCGTACTAATAACGATGGGGACAAAAGCCACTGCTGTTAGGCAAACAGTAGCAAAAGCTGTTCCAAAAATGCTGCGAATTTTCGCTGAGTGACTCATAGTTTAGTTCCTATTCTTTAAGGCGATGCGATCGTGAAAGTCAACTACTATTAAAAAATCAGTAACCTTAGTCAGATTAGTTGCTTGATGCTGTTTTCTTACCCGACTCATCTTATATTTTAAAATATAAAAGTAAAGAAGTCGGAAAGAACGCTAATTAATTTCTGGTTTAATCGTTCTCTCCATCTGTTTTTGGCTGGCGACGTTTCCGAAAAATACCAGTCATATTGATTCCCGTCACCAGCAGCAAAATCACACCCAAACCCACCAAAAACACATAAATTGGCATCAAAAAATCTCCCAAATATTCTCCTTGGTGGATATTCAGAAAAACTTCTCCTACCTCTTTCGGCATCTTAAACCAACTTCTGCCAACTCGATAGATTACACCTGTCACCGTACTGACTGTTAAAGGCAATAAAATAATCGGTGCAGCAATACGGTGAACCTTACGAAAATCAAGTTTAGCACCTGGTCTTTCAGGGCGTGCGCCACCAAAAAATTTGGTCATCGTCAAACCAGTGACTATCAGCCCAATCACTCCCAAAGCCAGCAAAAGCACATAAAATGGTCTGAGTTCCTTTCCGAGATAGCTTCCTTGGTGAATCACCATAAAAATCTCGGCAGCATCATCTTCTATACCAAACCAACTTTGTGCGAGCCGATAGGTAACACCAGTTAATGCAGTCAATAGTAAAGGTATGAAAATAATCGGTGCAACTTGGCGGTGAAGTTTGCGAAAATTAATGCTAGCCATCTATTTATTCTCCTATTTTTTAGAGGTTTTGTTGTTGACAAATCAGATTGTCTTGGACGCACGGGTAGGCAGAAACCGGGTTTTTACGAAAATATTTCGCGATCACCCGCAGATTCGGTAAAAAACCCGGTTTCTTTGGTCAAAATGGGTAATTCATGTTATAAAAAAACGGGTTTAGCGCAATTATTACAATTAGGAAAAAGTGAAATCAGTCGCGTTAATATTTCCAGCATTAACTCCTTTCAACACTGCCAAATATTGACCGGTACTTGCTATCTGCAACAGAGTATCGCTAGCATAAATTCCAGTTCCTTGAGTGATATTAATGTTAGAAATTCCTAAGCCATCTTTCAACTTCAGTATGTCTGCGCCTTTTTGAAAGTCCGTGATGATATCAGCGAGATCGAAAATATTTGCAGCCGATCGCCCTTCCAGCTCAAATAAATCCAAACCCATGCCGCCGGTCAGAATATCTTTACCCTTCCCTCCATCAACGATATCATTTCCTGTACCGCCGCTAAGTGCGTCAAAACCCTTGCCGCCTTCTAGTTTATCATTGCCATTGCTGCCAGTCAGAACATCATTGCCCTTGCCTCCTTTTAAAGCAATATTATTGCCAAGAATTCCTGTCAAGCTGTCATCACTATCTGTACCTTTAATTTCATTCTCGTAGAAATGGCCGTCACTTTCGTATCCATAATTACTAACACTCCCTGAAGTACCAGTTTGATGACCATTTTGGTATCCATCATTGCTGTTACCATTTTGGTATCCATCATTGCTGCTGCTACTTATGTACCCAGAATTGCTGTCACCATTTTTGTATACATCATCGTTGCGACTACTTGTGTACCCAGAATTGCTGTTGCCGATGTTGTTACCGCTGTCATCACCACTTTCGTAGCCAGAATTGCTGTCACCACTTTCGTAACGGCTGTCATCGCCACTTTCGTAGCCAGAATTGCTGTCACCACTTTCGCCACTTTCGCCAATTGAGAGTTGGTATCTCTCCGATGATACTCGATCGACATCGATAGAATTGTCTTGTGTCACATAAGACTGTCCCACGCCTGTCCAAATTTTAGTTTGGTTGCTCATCTGTTAGATCCTGGTTGTTTAACTCATCTACAATTACTGTGACAAAACAAAGTAAAGAACTCGGAAAGACCTAAAATTTATTTCATCCGCTTCCAAAACCTCCTCAATAGTCCTGGACGCACGACATCTATATCTCGTGTGAATGTAGGGGCAATTCCCCCGGTGGTTGCCCTTATCCCTTGGTCTCTTGCGTAAGTCCTGCTCAACCTAAACGTCAGCCCATTTTCGTAGCAAATTAGCAATGCTTTTGGATAGCAAGTCAAACTCCGCTGTCTTTCCCGACTTCTGAAAAAGGGTATCGCGAACCGTATCCAAATCAAATAGGATTTCTCGATTGTGAGCATCCCGAACTAAACTCTGCACCCAAGTCACCGCCGCTAGTCTTTCACCTTCAGTGACAGGTTCCACGCGATGTAAGGTTGTAGTAGGATAAACAACCATTGAACCAGCATCAAGTTTAAAAGCTTGTTCGCCTTGGGTACTTTCAATCACTAATTCCCCGCCCGTATAAGTTGCAGGATCGCTGAGAAATAGAGTGAGAGATAAATCCGATCGCATTAGTTCTTCATCTCCCATAATCGCATTATCAATATGTGTCCCGTAGTACATTCCTCCTTGATAGCGACTAAACATAATGGGACGAATTGCTTTAGGGCGCGCCGCTATTTGGAATAAAGAATTGCGTTTTAGTGCTTGATTGACTAAATTTCTGAGTTCCTGAGTTGGAGCCGCATCATTTTTTAGTTGAGCATTATTTTTTACTTGTTGGGCGTACCAACCTGCTGTTAACTTCCCATCGACAAATTCAGCATTTTTTAGGCGATCGACAATTAATCCTAGTTCTTCTGAAGTCAGAATATTGGCCATACAGATAATCATTTCGGACACTCCTACAGGTTGCTAATGGACTCGCATTGTAGCAACAATAAGGTAATGTTTATGCAAACAATTATTAGATATTTTTGGTTCTTTCCGAGTTCTTTACTTTTTTCTGGGATAGTAGCAGTAATCACCCAGAATAAGGCTTTTTGAAAGATGCAAAATAAAACTAAGATTTGGCTCGGCATTGGAGCTTGCGTTTTAACCTCTGTAGCTGGTAGTGCGATCGCATCCCAGAATGATAGCAGTGTTAATCAATTTTCCCCTATTTCTCTTTTAAGTAATGCTGCTAATTCATCGATGAGCAACAGCAAGCCGGTTAAACCGATCGTCTTAATGAGTAGCAGTGGCGGCGAACAAGGAGAAAGCGGCGAAGGAAAAAAACCAAAACGCCGGAAAAAAAGTAGTTTCACTTCTGAACTTTCCTTGACAGATAGTAATGTCACAATGACAGCTTCCAGGGGCGGGGAAAGTGGAGAAAAAGGAGAAAGCGGTGAACAAGGAGAAAGCGGTGAACAAGGAGAATCTGGGAAGAAGAGTTAAGGTTTTCTATTAATATCAACTCTTAAGCTACTGAGGAGAATTTTACTTGAAAACAGCTACCTACTCCTAGCTGACTGGTAACGCTAATTTCTCCTCGGTGGCTTTGGACAATTGCTTGGGCGATCGCCAATCCCATCCCCAAACCCCCTGCACGGCGATTTCTAGCTCGATCTGCTCTCCAAAATCTGTCGAAAACTAACTTGACATCTTCTGGAGCAATGCCGATACCAGTATCCTCTACACTCACAATTGTCGATCGGTTCTGTCTACTCAGAGAAACAGTCACACTTCCGCCCGCTGGTGTGTAATGAATTGCGTTTCCAATCAAGTTGGAAAACAAACGAGTTAACTGTGCAGCATCTCCCATTACAGACGTATCAATGGCTAAATTTGACTTGAGAATAATTTGCTTTTCTTGAGCTTGCAGTTCCCACAAATCTAGCAAATCCTCTAATAGTTCGTCTAACGGCACCGCTATCCACTCGCGGGCGATCGTGGCTGCTGGTGCATCCATTCTAGTTAATAAAAGTAAGTCTTCAACTAACTGAGTCATCTGTTTAGTAGCAGAGGCGATCGCTGCCATTTTCTTAACATCCGCTGCATGAATTCTCTCTGGATGACTCTGCATAACTTCCACAGAAGTTTTAATCGCTGTCAGCGGACTTCTCAACTCATGGGAAGCATCAGCAGTGAATTGTTTTAACTGCTGAAAACTATCCTCAATTGGCTTGAGAGATTGCTTAGTCAGCCACAAACCACCAACCGCAGTCAAGCTCATAACAATAATACTCCCATAACCCAAATTCCAGCGGAGTCTGCTGAGGACTTCTTCGACTTCTTTAGTAGATTCGCTGGTGCGAATATAACCTTTTAATTCTTTTTTTTTATCATCATAAGAAATGTAAACGGGAATTGTTCCCGACCGAATTTGCCCGTTTTGTATGGTTTGGAAACCCGCTTTTATTATTACAGGCGGTAAAGTCTTGCCGGAATTTCCTAACATTTCACCTGCTTCATTAAACCATTCTACAGATTGATCTGGTTCCCGCAGATTTTGCCAGGGAATGTCTAAGTCTCCGTCTTTGTCTAACTGGCTAGTTACTTTTTCGCGATCGAGTTCAATTTGAAAATCATCATTGCGCTGTTCACTTTCTTTGTCAGATTCATCGCCTTTTTTTTCTAGATTTTCTGAAAGATGCTGCTTTTCGATCGCAACTAAACTGTGAGAAGCTGCTTGAGCCAAAACCTCCAATCGCTGGTCTAATTCTTGATACAGACTGCTGGCAAATAATTCATAAACAGCAATAGCAGAAATTCCTAAAATAGCTACCATCACTGTTAAGTAAGATAGCAATAAACGCCATCCCAAAGCTTGAAATTGGGGATTAGAGGTTTTGGTTGAGCCGATAACCAATGCCATAAATAGTCTCAATAAAATTAGCTGGTGCACCTGCTGCTTTCAGTTTTTGCCGCAAACCCCGGAGATGAACTTTTACGGTTTCTTCTCCTGGCGAGTCTTCAAAAGCCCATATATGGTCTAGGATAGCACTCCGTGTTAAAACGCGCCCTCCTGTTCGCAGGAATAATTCGAGCAAACTGTACTCTTTTGGTGTAAAATGCAGCAAATTATCGCGATAAGTAACTTCGCAGGTATTCGGGTTTAAACGCAGATTTTCCCACTCTAATACTGGTGGTAAAGTTGTACTTCCCCGCCGCAGTAAGGCTCTAATTCTTGCTGCTAATTCTGGCAAATCAAAAGGTTTAACGACATAATCATCGGCTCCCGCATCTAATCCCATTACTTTATCATTGCTGGTGTCTCTGGCTGTTAGCATTAACACGGGGGTTTTTAAACCTTGTCGGCGCAAGCGCTGACAAAGGCTAATTCCATCTAATTTTGGCAGCATCACATCTAGCAGAATTAAGTCATAAGTAAAAGCTTCTGCAAAGTTCCAACCTTCTTGACCGTCGGCGGCTATATCTACGGCATAATGTTGGTCGGTGAGGGCTTCTGCTAATGCTTGGGCAATGCGATAGTCATCTTCTACTAACAGAATCTTCATAGCTCGCTGCTAAATACTGACTGCTGAACAGCAATATAAAGGATAATTGGCACACCTGACGGTTCCAAAGTATTTGATCTAAGTTGAGATTTATTTATCTCAATGTAGGGCGTTCGCTTTTCGGAGTATCATACAAGATCAATGGTATTTTTGCACTCTTGTTATTTATTTATGAGAAAAATCACAATATTATTGATCGCCCTACTAATTTTTGCCGCAACTCTCGAATTGCCGAAGGTGGGGCTACAACTAAGTGCGATCGCCCAAACACCAACACCCCAACCAGAAACACCTCAACCACAAATCATCCAACCACAAATACCCGAACCACCAAGACTCCAACCACCAACAACTCAACCACCAACACCCCAAACACCAACACCCCAACCAAAAGCAGAAGATCCCAAAAACCTCGGCTACGTCTCCCCAGAATTTGCTGAAAGGTTTTCCCAGCAACAAATTGACCAAATCAACGCCAACGTCGAAACCCTGTTACTAACCCAAAGCTGCGTCCGCTGTGACCTCCGAGCGATAAAATTAGTTAACATACGCTTAAAAAATGCGATCGTCACAGGAGCAGATTTATCAGATGCCAACCTCAGCGGCAGTCGCTTCGAGCTCTCAGATTTTGTCAACACCAATCTAGCTCGCACAGACTTAAGCGGAGCCGAATTAATAGGAGCCAGAATCAGCAACACCAACCTCAGAAAAGCCAACTTAACCGGGACAAATCTAGACGGTGCAGACCTGCGATTTTCCGACCTAAGAGATGCCAATCTTTCAGGTGCCAACCTCCGCAATGCTAATATAGATGGCGCTAGTATCGATCGAGCAAGCATGGCCGGAACCACAATGCCCGACGGCAGAAAAAATCAATAATATAGCCTATGGTAATCGGTAATTGGTAATTGATAATTGAGTAAGGTGCGCAGTGCGCACCCTACTAATGACTAATGACTGCTGACTGCTGACTCAAACAGCCAAAAACCTCTGGATCACCTCATCGCTTAATTCGCTAGTGCTTCCAGAAGCCACAATCCCGCCTTTTTGCATAGCATAATACCAGTCAGCTTGCCGCACAAAATGCAAATGTTGCTCCACCAACAAAACAGAAATTCCCCTAGTCGCAACTACGCGGCGCACCGCAGCTTCAATATCCAAAATAATCGACGGTTGAATCCCCTCCGTCGGTTCATCCAAAACCAGCAATTTCGGCTCACCCATC
This sequence comes from Microcoleus sp. A003_D6, assembly GCF_036702825.1. Taxonomy (NCBI): domain Bacteria; kingdom Bacillati; phylum Cyanobacteriota; class Cyanophyceae; order Oscillatoriales; family Microcoleaceae; genus Microcoleus; species Microcoleus sp. A003_D6. The sequence goes on from NZ_JAUBWA010000090.1 coordinate 8,038, forward strand.
AAAGCCCTAGCAATAGCTAACTGCTGCTGCTGTCCCCCACTCAAATCACCTCCCAGGCGATCGAGCATAGTTTTCAGAACCGGAAATAACTCAAAAATTTCATCGGGAACTTCAGGATTTTTTGTCTTCGTTGGTTTCGCCTCCAAACCCAACAGGAGATTTTCTTTTACCGTCAAACGTGGAATAATTTCGCGACCTTGAGGCACATAACCAATGCCCAATTTTGCCCGCTGGTGAGTCAACTTAGAAGCAATAGACTCACCGCCAAAAGTAATTGTGCCGCTGCGGGCTGGCAGCAACCCCATCAGGGTTTTTAGCATAGTTGTTTTGCCAACACCGTTGCGGCCGATCAAACAAACCATTTGCCCCGCCGTCACGCTTAAATCGACACCGCGAAGAATGTGGCTTTCGCCGTAGTAAACATTCAAATTAGAGACTTGCAGCATATGGTTGACTGTTGACTGTTGACTGTTGATTGTTGACTAATGACTAATGACTAATGACTAATGACTAATGACTAATCTTCTGGTTTACCCAAATATACCTCAATTACTCGATCGTCATTTTGCACCTCATCCATCGTTCCTTCGCACAAAACAGAACCCTGATGCAGCACCGTCACCTTTTGAGCAATTTGCCGCACAAATTCCATATCGTGTTCTATCACTAACACCGAATGACTTTCTGCTAGCGAAATCAGCAAATCTCCAGTCAGCGCCGTTTCTTCATCAGTCAAACCAGCCACAGGTTCATCCACCAACAACAAATCGGGAGATTGCGCCACCAACATCCCAATTTCCAACCACTGCTTTTCCCCGTGAGAAAGCAAACCAGCCGGAACATCAGCTTTAGCAACCAAACCAATTGTTTCTAACAAACCGGCAACAGTGCGCTTTTCAGCTACAGGAGAAGGCTTGAACAGAGTTGGAAATACATTTTTATCGCGGTTGGAAGATAGCTCTAAATTTTCCCGCGGCGTTAAATTTAAGTAAACTCGCGGCGTTTGAAACTTGCGGCCAATACCCAGACGAGCAATCTGATATTCCGACAATTTCCGCAAATTGCGACCTTTAAAAATTACCCGCCCTTCCGTCGGCTGCACCTTCCCCGTAATCGAATCGAGAAAAGTTGTTTTCCCCGCACCGTTTGGGCCAATGATAACTCTCAGTTCCCCCGCATCCATACTAAAATTCAAACCATTGATAGCTTTAAAACCATCAAAACTAACAGTCAAATTTTCGATTTCTAATACTTTTCCATTCATAATTTTAATTCTGCAATATACAACAACGGGTTTGCCTTAGACTTGCATTGCATAAATCTTTGATTAATACGGCAACCGCCGATTTAAGGCAGATTAACACAGATAAACGCAGATATTTTTTAGAATGCAGAGCAAATGAATGTAATGGAAGTTTCTTGCAAGGTGCGTCAGCTAATAGTATTGGAAAAAACAAATAAATTTGCAGGATGACGCACCCTACCGCCGATTTATTCTAACTGAAAACTGCTAGAACTGTTCGTTACAGGAGCTGTATGTGCAGCCATAATTCGCTCAGCCAATTTCGAGAGTGGCAGACTTTGCAAATACACTTTACCAGGCCCGGTTAGCTTGACTAAAAACAAGCCTTCGCCACCAAATAAAGCATTTCTAAAGCCGCCCACAAACTGAATATCGTAATCTACAGTCGGCGCAAAAGCTACCAAACAGCCAGTGTCTGCCCGCAACACTTCACCAACTCCCAAATTCTTCTCAACTATTGTTCCTCCCGCATGAACAAAAGCGAGGCCGTCACCCTGCAATTTTTGCAGAATAAAGCCTTCTCCGCCAAAGAAACCGGCACCAAGCCGCTTGGTGAAAGCTACATCAATGTCAATACCGTTTGCCGCACAGAGAAATGAGTCTTTTTGACACAGAAATTTGCCGCCAAGTTGACCTAAATCGAGGGGAATTATTTGCCCAGGATAGGGGGCGGCAAAACCGACGCGGGCTTTGCGATTTCCGCTGTTGACAAAGGTGCTAATAAAAAAACTTTCCCCTGTCAGCATCCGTTTGAAACCTTGAAATATGCCACCACCTGTGGCTGTTTGCATCTGGATGTCGCCTTCCATGTATGTCATGGCTCCCACTTCAGCCCTCACGCCTTCTCTGGGGTCTAGCTCAATTTCGATGAGTTGCAAGTCGTCGCCGTAGATTTTGTAGTCAATAATATCTGCCATATTTTGCCCCTAAAGTTAAAGAAATGAGTAGTTTACTAAAAATCTTTGCTTGGGAATCCGCAAGAATACCGTACATCATCATTTAGCACTCAATGTTCAAGTTCTTCTTTTTCGCGCTGCACTTCGGGGTCAAGTTCCAGGCTGGGGTAAGTAGATGCGTACTTCGGTCTTCTGAACAGGGCGCGGATTTGGTCGAAACCTTGATGTTGCAGCCATCCGACTAAGCCGTCAGGCAGCACTGTGACTACTATTAGGAATAGCGCGCCTTGAAAAAATAGCCACACTTCGGGAAATTGTTCGCTTAAGAAACTCTTGCCAAAGTTGACTAGCAGTGCACCCAATATTGCGCCTGACAATGTAGCGCGACCTCCGACTGCTACCCAGATTACCATTTCAATTGAAAAGGCAATATCCATCGCTTTTGGCGAAATAATTCCCGTTTGTACGGTAAATAAAGCGCCTGCTATTCCGGCTAAACCGGCGGAAATTGCAAATACTAAAACTTTGTATCCTGTGGGATTGTAACCTGAGAAACGCAGGCGCACTTCGTCGTCGCGAATTGCTACTAGCAAGCGCCCGAAACGCCCGCTTGTCAGCCAGCGGCAGAGGGCATAACTTGCTGCTAGAAATAGTATGGTGAGAATGTAGAAAATATATTGAGTATCTCGGTTATTTACTGTGGCTCCGAACAGGGTTTTAAAGTCGGTGAGTCCGTTGGTGCCGTTAATCAGTTTTTGCTGGCCGTTAAAGAAGTTGAAAAATACAATTGTTGCTGCTTGGGTGAGAATTGAAAAGTAAACGCCTCGAATCCGATTGCGGAAGACTAAATAACCTAAAATTGCGCCCACAATGGCGGGGATGAGAACTACTGCTGCTGCTGAGAAGGGAAATGAATAGAATGGTTGCCAAAACCAGGGCAGTTCGGTGACGCCGTAGAGGTTCATAAATTCCGGCAATTGACTGCTGGCGTTTGGGGGGAATTGCAGTTTTAGGTGCATGGCGAAGGCGTAGCCGCCGATCGCAAAAAACACCCCATGCCCTAAACTAAGTAAACCCGTATATCCCCAAATTAAGTCTATACCGAGGGCTGCAATTGCTAGTGCTAAAAATCGTCCCAGTTGGTTGAGGCGAACGTCGGGGACTATTCCAGGGACGAGCAATATCAGAATTAGGGCGATCGCCCCTACAATTGCCGCTTCTTTTAGCAGTGCCTTTCGTTGTGTATTCTCCATTTTTTTTTGCGCTCAAAGCTGTAGTTTTTAATTTTCAACAGTGCGTCCTTTTTGCGGAAAAATCCCTCCCGGCTTCACTTGCAGAAAAGCAATAATTAAGGCGAATACCATTACTTTTGCCATGCTGGTTGTGGCAAAAAATGTGAAGAAATCAGCTAAAGGCTTGACGGGAGCCAGCATTAATGCTATTGTTCCCGAACCGATGAGGTAATTTGCAGTGCCGATCGCCATCGCAGCAACTACACTCCCCACAATCTTGCCGACACCGCCCACAACCACAACCATAAAGGTATCGACTATATAATTTTGTCCGGTATTTGACCCTACGGAACCGATCAGACTAATCGCGCACCCAGCGACACCGGCCAACCCCGAACCCAAAGCAAAAGTCAGCGCGTCTACTTTTTCGGTAGGAATTCCCAAACACGCGCTCATGCTGCGATTTTGCGTCACAGCGCGAATCCGAAGTCCCCACACAGACTTTTGCAAAAATAAGTAAATTCCCGCCAAACAAATTCCTGTCAGCACAATAATAAAAATTCGGGCGTAGGGCAACTGGAAATTGCCCAGCGGGATGCCGCCGCGCAGCCATGCAGGCGCAGTTACGTCCACATTTTGAGCGCCAAACCAAGGTTTAGTTACTGCCAGTTGGTAAGTTTGCCCTAAAAGTGCGCTCACCGCCCAGGAAATACCCAAAGACAGAGGCAAAATGATGGCGATAATTTTGCTGCGAATGCGATCGAAATCGGGGCGCCGCTTTAGCACCTGCAATGCGCCAAAAAACAGCAAACAAAACACCGCAATTCCTGTCACCAGCACCCAACTCACGCTGCGGACAAACTGCTGCAAAATTAAACTAACACCCCAAGTTGCCAGCAGAGTTTCTAGCGGGCGCCCGTAAAGATAGCGGATCACTCCGCGTTCTAGAATTAATCCTACCAGTGCCGCCACTAAGAAGGCTAAAGGCAAGGCAAAAAGAATATAGGTTTCAAAGGCGAATCCTCCGATACCTTTAAACACGTTCTGCACTACAAAGGTTGTATAAGCTCCCAGCATCATCAACTCGCCGTGAGCCATATTAATCACGCCCATCAGCCCGAAAATAATCGCCAATCCCAAAGCTGCAATTAACAAAACAGCGCCGATGCTAATGCCGTTAAATAAACCGTCCAATATCGCCACTTTTGTTACTCCTGCATCAAGTCGGTTAACTTCGTTCGCGGATAATTAGGGGCTGGTTCTATCCAATTGGTGTCAACTTAGAACTAAAACCCTCTGTATATCTCGCTTGTCGCCGAGTCTCGATCCCCCCTAAATCCCCCTTCTTAAGGGGGACGAAAGAAGACTCCAGTTCGCCCTTCTTAAGGGGAGTAGGGTTGACGAAAGAAGACTCCAGTTCCCCCTTATTAAGGGAGTAGGGATTGACTTTGAATGCTCTTACTCCCCCCTTATTAAGGGGGCCGGGGGGGCCCTCCGGGTTGAAAGACACGCCCTAGGGGGATCAAAGATACGTTGCCAACGTTAACAAAATTGGTATTACCTACTTAGGTCGCTTTGAATTTGCCGCCTTTTGCGGGGTCTGACCAATCGCAAGAAAAGCCTTTTGTTTCAGCGACAAACTGATTCCAAGGCACCGGTTTCACTGCTTCTGGCGTAGCATAAGCGATGTTAAACAAACCGTCGTCTCTCACTTCGCCCAACCTCACAAATTTAGAGATGTGGTGGTTGCTTTCCATCGTAACTTTGCCCTCCGGCGCGTCAAAAGTTTGACCCAAAGCTGCTGCCCGCACTTTTTCCAAATCGTCGGCTGTCCCTGCTTTTTCGACGGCTTGCTTCCAGAGGTAAACCATGATGTAAGCTGCTTCCATCGGGTCGTTAGTCACTCTATCTTTGCCGTATTTTGCCTTGAAAGCTTCGACAAATTTTGTGTTGGCGGGAGATTCCACAGTCATGAAGTAATTCCAGGCGGCATAATGACCTTTAAGATATTCTACGCCGATCGCCTTTACTTCTTCTTCCGCAATACTGACCGACATTGACGGATATTTGTCAGGCCCCAAACCTGCACCCTGCAACTGTTTGAAAAAGGCTACGTTGCTGTCACCGTTGAGGGAATTGAAAATGACACCCCCGTCTGGCAAAGCTGCCTTAATTTTAGTAATAATTGGCGTGACTTCTGTCCCGCCCAAAGGGATGTAATCTTCCCCAACTAATTCGCCGCCTTTGGCTGCTAGCTGTGCCTTGATAATGGTATTTGCCGTGCGGGGGAAAACGTAGTCTGACCCGACTAAGAAGAATTTTTTCCCTTTATTTTCTAGCAGCCAGTCAACTGCTGGTTCGATTTGCTGGTTCGGCGCTGCCCCAGTATAAAAGATGTTCTTGGAACACTCTTGACCCTCGTATTGTACGGGATACCAGAGCATATGATTTTTTTCTTCAAATACCGGCAATACTGCTTTGCGGCTGGCGGAAGTCCAGCATCCGAAGACGGTGACGACTTTATCTTGGTCGATCAATTTTTTGGCTTTTTCGGCAAAAGTCGGCCAGTCTGAGTTGCCGTCTTCTATTACTGCTTCGATTTGTTTTCCGAGGACACCCCCAGCTTTATTAATTTCTTCGATCGCTAATTGTTCGGCATCGACAACACTTTTTTCGCTGATTGACATTGTGCCGCTCAAGGAATGCAAAATTCCTACTTTGATCGTGTTTCCACTGCTTGCTGCTGGTGGTGTAGTTCCTGTTGATGTGGGAGAAGCGGCTGGAGTTGCTGTTGGAGTGGGAGTTCTACAAGCTTTGAGAAATAAACTTGATGTTAGGGTAGCAGAACCGTATAAAAGAAATTTCCGCCGATCGAATCGCTTTGCCATTTTTTCTTGTTACTCTTGAATAGATGAGTCAGATGATTGAGAATAATAACACATAGCGACTTGATATTAAGACTCAGTGCATAAGACAGTTGTATGTTTAGCTACAAAACTTATTGTTTTTCACAAAATGAATGCTTTGTGGGGATTGACGGCAACTGCGGCAGAAACCCGGCTGATACTATGTTAGATGTTAGATTTTAGATTTGAGCTTCACTGATGAAATAAGGGTTTGGTGCACGGGCCTACCGTTGCATTCTGTTCTGAAACCGGGTTTAGACACCAAAATACGTCTTTTCAGCAATTAGTGTGAAATTAGAAACCGGGTTTCTTTACATAACTTATCTTATTGATGCTACGAGTTAGGCAGAAACCGGGCCGATCGCACTTCGCTTTAAACTCAAAGCGAAGTGCGATCGTCACTTGTAGAAATGCCCCTGATTTATGGAGAATAGCGGACTCGAACCGCTGGCCTCTGCGGTGCGATCGCAGCGCTCTACCAACTGAGCTAATTCCCCTGATTGAGTTTTAATTTAGCATTTTAGATGGGGGATTGCCGAATCTAAAAGGCTTACAGGTCTTGCTGGCTCTCACGTCCGCAGACCGTGACCTACACTAGCACGTAACTGCTAAAAAGGTCAAGTTTTTTCCGCAGCCGGCTCAGCGGGAGCGATCGAGCAAAGTTGGGCCACTCTGTCCAACTCTAAATCAGCAAAATAGTCCACCGTCCAATTAGCTTGGCGCTGGATCATGTGAAACGGGTAAGTGTGAGTCACTCCCGCAACTTGAATCCCCGCTTTTTTCGCCGCTTCAATCCCCGCAAAAGTATCTTCTACCGCCAAACACTCGATCGGTTGCAGGTTAAAGTCGGGATATTTCTGGTTGAGAAGTTCCACAGCCAATAGATAGCCGTCGGGTGCTGGTTTGCTCGCCGTCAAGTCGTCGCCTGCGACAATTAACTCAAAGTTTGCTGCCAAACCTGCCCGATCTAACACCAATTCTATATCCGATCGCATTGCCCCGCTAACTACGGCCATTTTCAGTCCTGCGATCCGAATTTTGGCAATAAATTCTGCCAAACCCGGATAAATTGGCAGTTTCTCCAAAGTATCTATTTGAGCTTTGTAAGCTTCGGCCTTGCTCCGCAGCAGTCGATCGAGGTATGTTTCTGTTAGATATCGTCCCCGGCGCTGGAGCAGTTCGGTAATGCAAGCGCGATCGCTCCTTCCCAAACAAATTTCTCGAAACTCCCCGCGTTTGAGCTGGAGATTTTCATCTAGCATCAATCGATCGATTATTTTCTCGTGAATCGGCTCGTCATTAATAATAACGCCATTAAAATCAAATAGAACTGCTTTTAGAGTCATTAGTCATTAGTCATTAGTCATTGGTCATTCGTTATTGGTCATTAGTCATTAGTTATTGGTCATTGGTCATTGGTCATTGGTCATCAGTCATTAGTTTGTCAACAGTTAATACATCAAGCGGGTGCTGGAATGCCCGGTAAATCGCCATCAAAATCAGGAGTTCGATCGCCCAAATTCCACCCCCTCGCCACCCGCACCTGTTCCAAATCTTCCCCAGGCAAAGGTTTCACGCCCTGCGTCACCTGATGCACCCACCAGTGTTCGTGAGTTTGCACCGCCGCGAATCCAGCAGCCCCCGCCCAAGCATCGACGCAGCCAGCCGCGTAAGACTTAATATAAGGCTCTTCAAAGATATCAGTCAGCCACTCTGTCTGCCGCAAAGTTTTTTGATTTCCGTCCAAAATTGCCACTTGTCCCCCAACCTTCAGCAGTCGGAAGCTTTCTCGCAAAATTGCCCGCGATACAGCAGGCGGCGTCTCGTGAAACAGCAAGGAAGCAGCGACTAAATCGAAGCTGGCGTCAGCAAAAGCAACGCTTTCGGCATTTCCGTGCAACCACTCGATTTTTAAGCCGGCTTTTTGCGCTTTCATGGAGGCGACTACCAGCATATAAGGCGACAAGTCCAGCCCGACAACTTCCGCTTCGGGAAAAGCCTGCTTGAGCATGAGCGTTGTCGAACCGGTGCCGCATCCCAAATCGATAATTCGGCGCGGTTTCACCCGCACAGCGTCAATTAAGCCTTGCCTGACTACTGTTTCGTGGGGAGGCAAGACGTATTGCGTGATTGGATCGTAAGAAACGGCGGCAGTGGGGTTGAGGTAGCCGCCTTTAATGCCGTGAAAGTTTTGGCTGCTGTAATATTCGGGATAAACTAGGTCGGGTTGTCGGTAGCGATCGCCCGCTGTTTCCCAGTCGATACCTTCGTAGAGTCGTTTCAGTGCTTCTTCGTCGATCGCCAGTCGAATCAGGGGCGACAAAAAGCGCTCGAAAATTGTATCCTTGCCAACAGCCATAAAACTCCTTTAACAAAAACTCTTCTAATTTTAGCCAACGGCAGTCAGTCGATTTTAGATTTTAGATTTTAGATTTTAGATTTACTTGCAGCTTTGAATCTGGGAGATTGAACCAGGGTCTAAAATTTTGGGCGGCCCGCGACGAGTGTCGGAAACTTGTATCCGTTTTTGGGCCGGGGTCAACTTAGCATTCATTAAAGCTCCCTTACTTCCCTTACACTCAGTCGATTTTAGATTTTAGATTTTAGATTTTAGATTTACTTGCAGCTTTGAATCTGGGAGATTGAACCAGGGTCT
>NZ_JAUBWA010000090.1:17130-22451 GCF_036702825.1 Microcoleus sp. A003_D6
AAAATTTTGGGCGGCCCGCGACGAGTGTCGGAAACTTGTATCCGTTTAAGCTTTTGTGCATTTAAATTGTATATTTCGAGTCCCGATCAAAAATCCTCTCCCCCTCTTCCCCTCTCCCCCTCTCCCCCTCTTCCCCTCTTCCCCTCTCCCCCTCTCCCTCTCTAATACCATAGGCAATCTAGATGCAACACAGCTTACTTGCCGTTACTAATAGGAATTTTTACCAAAAACTCCGTGCCCCCGCCCGGAGGTTTAGAAATTTTGATACTGCCGCCGTGTCCGTCCACTACAATTTTGTAGCTAATTGCTAACCCCAAACCAGTGCCTTTGCCCACCGGTTTGGTAGTAAAAAATGGGTTAAAAATTTGGTCTTTAACGCTGTCGGGAATGCCCGGGCCGTTGTCGGCGATCGCCACTTTCAGAAATTTACCGCCATTTTCGCGAACTACTCCCGTGGAAATAGTAATAATTTTATCCAGGCGATCGATCTCGTTCAAGGCATCGATCGCATTGCTCAGCAAATTCATAAACACCTGATTGAGCTGAGACGGATAGCACTCGACAGAAGGCACTTTGCCGTATTTCTTGACTATATAAATTCTATTTTTGAGGCGGTTGGAGAGCAGCAGCAAGGTATTTTCCATACCTTCGTGAATGTCCGCCAGCTTTTTGTCAGATTCATCAAGGCGAGAAAAGTTCCGCAAAGAAAGAACTATGCTGCGAATGCGTTCGGTTCCTATTTTCATAGAATTCAATATATGCGGCAAATCTTCCTCGATAAATTCTAACTCAATTTCTTCGGCAAAATCTGCGATTTCCTGGGGAACCTCTGGGAATGTTTGTTTGTATAAACTCACCAAGTCTAATAAATCTTTAGTATATTTGCTGGTGTGAGGCAAATTAGCCGAAATGAAGTTAACGGGGTTGTTGATTTCGTGGGCTATCCCGGCCACCATTTGACCTAATGATGACATTTTTTCGCTCTGCACTAAATGAGTTTGAGTTGTTTTCAGTTCATTTAAGGCACTATTGAGCCGTTTTATTTGGTCTTGGGTTTGACTGTAAAGGTGAGATTGAGTAATTGCGATCGCCAATTGGTCTGCCACAGCTTTTAACAGTTGGATTTCCTCCCCGCTCCACAGCCAATGAGTAGCGTGGCTGCAAATTAAATAACCCTGCGGCTGGTTTTGAGTCTCGACAGGCACGGCTAAATAGCTATTAGCTTTAAGTTCGATCTGTTGAGCCGCACCCTCAGCCAAAGTGTCCCTCGAAAAAATAATTGGCTCGCCTTGACCGCTCCGTTCTGACAAATTTCCGACCAAGTAAGGCTCAAACTTTATAGCTTGTGTAGAACAATTAGATGGGCAACATTCCCACAGGATTTCTAACGTTTTTTCTTGCGGTTTGTACCAACCAAAAGCCGCCCGTTCTAGATGCAGCAAACTTACTATTTCTTCGATTGTACTTTGCACGATTTTGTCTAATTCCAGGGAAGCGCGAATGCGTCCGGCAATGCGGTTGAGCATGGCTTCTCGCTCCGCTTGGGCGCGATTGTTTTCGGAGGAGTAAATTAGCCAAATTGCTGCCAGCATTGCCGGGACGAGCAGTCCGGCGACTACGGATGTCAGCAAATTTAATGCTTGCAGTTGGGATTCAATGTTTTCGCGGGGAATTACTAAAGCCATCGACCAGTTAACTTCCTTGAGGGAAGCATAGGCCACATACACCCATTTGTTATCTATTTTTACCAGTTCGATGTTCGTCTGGCGGTCGATCATCTGCCGCGCAATTGTGGAGAGTGCGGGGTCTTGTGACTGTAAAAAGCTTCGGGCAGTTCGATCGATATTTCCGATTAAGTTATTGTTGGGATGAACAATTGGCACTCCTTCTGAATTGAGCGCAAAAGCATAACTATCGGAACCGTAATGCAGGCTGTTAACAACATTTGCTATTCTGTCTAATTTAATGCTGCCCGATAGGACTCCAATTACTTGATTGGAAGCCTGTGGCAATGCCCAAACAGGAGCTGAAATGACTATCGTCGAAACTTGTGTACTGCGACCGATCAGCGGGTTAGAAACGTTAAGCTGCCCGGCCATTGCTTTTTTAAAGTGTTGGCGGTCTTTGACGTTCGTGCGGTTGCCTAGAGTGTTAGTTAGTGAGCCGTCGGGTTGAATTAACGCCAGGATGAAATACTCTTTTAACCTGTATATTTCTCCTTGCAACCGGGGCTCGACTAATTGCCAATTGAGAGTGCAAACCGTAGGATCGTAAGCAATGGTTTCTATTTCTGCTTTGCGGCTGCTGAGCCAGCGGTCGATTTCATCGGTACCTTTTTGTAGTTTTAATAGTGCTATTTCCTTTAAATTGTCGAGGATTAGTCCGCGCACAAAAACATAGCTGATGCAAGCAGTGGTGCTAATGGTTAAAGCCGTGCTGCCTAGAATTAGCAGGGTCAGCAAATGGCGGCGCTGCCGTCTGTGCTGCCAAAGACTGTGTACTTGTTGCCACCCCGATTGAGTAGAATTGGTGATGTTGTCCCAAAAGTGGCGCAGCTTTTTTGTTTGCTGCGGCGGCTGTGCAGAGACAGATCCGGCTTGATTTGCTGGGTTTTGCATCATCAAATGTTCTCTCCGAGTCAAATTCATCAAACGGCCTTGGTCATTCGGCAGAATTAATAGCAGCTAAGTGGTGAGATTAGTTTAAGAAAAGAATGCAACTGTAGGCTCGTGAACCCAACCCTGGTAGTCATCAGTCATTCCCAATCTAAAATCTCAAATCTAAAATGGTATGACTTGCATTCCTGACTGCAAACAATTCTTATTCCGATCGCACGCTCGCCTTCTATTTTGACATCAGCTTTATATTTTGACCTTCGGTTTACCTAATTGAGCTTACTGCTTTACGATATCTTTAATATCTATCTCGTTTGTATAACAAAATAATTGTAAATAACACAGAGAAAACACGGAGTTTTTTAAATTAGCAATGTATTATAATGTATGGGCAAAACTCTCTTGACAGTTTTACTAATTTGTGCTTTGGTCTCAAGGGGAAATTTTTTCCTCTAAAGCTTTTTTGGCGAAGCGGGTTGCATAAACGGTGAGGGCGATCGTTGCTAGCAAACCAATGCCGTAGAGAGTCCACTCAGCAGCAGTGCGCGATCGCCCTTGCGAGCCGAGTGCAGCCAAACTCCCGGCCAGGGAACCGATATAAACATACATGACAGTTCCGGGAATCATGCCGATCCAAGATGCCAAAAAATAGTCTTTTAAAGATACCTGCGTGACTCCAAAAGCATAGTTAAGCAAATTAAACGGAAAAATGGGAGAAAGCCGCGTCAGCAGCACAATTTTCCATCCTTCAGAGGCAACTGCGGAGTCGATCGCCTTAAATTTTTGATTGCCCTCTATCTGTTTGGAAACCCAGTCGCGAGTTAAATACCGCCCTACCAAAAAAGCGCAAGTTGCGCCTAAAATCGAGCCGATGGAAACGCAAACCGAACCGCCAACGACTCCAAACAAAACGCCAGAACCGAGAGTCAGCAAAGAACCGGGGATAAATAGAACCGTTGCGACAATGTAAATTAAAATAAAAGCTGCCGGGCCCCAAGGGCCGAGACTCGCGATCGACTCCAGGGCATTTTTCAAAATTCCTTGGAAGTTGAAAAACCTGGTCCCTGCAATTAAAGCCACAGCTAAACCAATCCCTAAAATCAGTTTCCACCTGTTTGATGGAGGCAGATTTTCTTCACCGGGCGATCGCGAATCATTCATTGCTTAAAATCTCCATTCTCCATAATATGGGCATGGGGCATTGGGCCCAAAAGCATGGGGAATCGGGAATCGGGAATCGGGCATCGGGCCCAAGAGCATAGTTTCTTCCTTCTTCCTTCTTCCTTCTTCCTTCTTCCTTCTTCCTTCTTCCTTCTTCCTTCTCAAATCAAAGTACCGCCGCAGCTAGAACCGCTACCCGCCGTACAGCCGTAACAATAAGCAGCCGTTTGCACCTCTTGAATCACATCTAAACTGCCAGATTCGAGCAATTTAGCAGTATTTATCTTTTCCCCGCTGCCAGTTTTCGCCGGCAGATTTTCCATTTGGTTAAAATCGCAGTCGTAGACATTGCCCAAATAGTCGATCGACAATTCATTGCGGCACATTAAATGTTCCACAGTACCGGGATTAAAACTATCCTCCAAAAACCCGAGATAAGGTTTGTGCAGTTTCTTATGTTCCAAATGAAACTTAGTCCGTCCCACCGGCAAATTAGTAATCGCGAACAATTGATTAAAACAAATCCCAAAATGTTCGGCTAAATAAACCTTGTAATCTTGCTCTAACTTGCCCTGTTCCGGTGTTAGCGAAAACTTGTCTGTTGCCGGCACTTGTGGATTGTACACCAAATCCAGAATTAAATTTTGGTTTTTCCCGTATCCCAACTGATTTAGCTTTTGCAGCGCCCGCATCGAACTGTCAAAAACACCGTTGCCGCGCATTTTGTCAACATTGTCAGCTTGGTAGCAGGGAAGCGACGCCACAATTCTGAGTTGATGCTGCGCGCAATATTCGGGAATATCTTCAAAACCTTTTTCAAAGTAAATCGTCAAATTAGAACGAACAATTACCTCTTTACCTGCTGCCCTGGCCGCTTCCGCCAGCGGTTTAAAACCGTAAAGCATTTCGGGAGCACCGCCGGTGAGGTCAACAGTTTGAATTTGAGGAAAGCGGCGAATGATTTCAATTAATTGCTCGCAAATTTCCGGGGAAAGTTCTTCTGTTCGTTTCGGGCTAGCTTCTACGTGGCAGTGAGTGCAAGCGAGGTTGCAGCGTTTGCCGAGATTTATTTGTAAAACTGTAATCTGCTTTTTAGTTAAAGCTGAGTTAATTTTGTTTTTGAAAGGGGTGACTGCTGTCTGAATCATGTGCTAACCTTTTTAGTCTGTGCTCGCAACGAATGTAGAGGCGTTCGGCCGGAACGCCTCTCATAATTTAGCACTAATTCTTTGGATGCGACAGCGACAAATTTTAACCGATCGCTAAAAAGTTAATTGAAACTCACATCTTGCACCATTCTTAGAAACAGGCAAGATGCCTGTTCCACAGGAGAGGAATTTTGTTGTGGAACAGGCATCTTGCCTGTTCCTAAAAGACTTATTGACAATACTGCAACTCAGTTAAAACTGACATCTTGCACCATTCTCGCTTAACAGACAAGATGCCTGTTCCACAAAAGTTAATTTTCTTGTGGAACAGGCATCTTGCCTGTTCCTAAAAGACTTATTGACAATACTGCAACTCAGTTAAAACTGACATCTTGCA
>NZ_JAUBWA010000090.1:22551-31601 GCF_036702825.1 Microcoleus sp. A003_D6
CCATTCTCGCTTAACAGACAATATGCCTGTTCCACAGGAGAGGAATTTTGTTGTGGAACAGGCATCTTGCCTGTTCCTAAAAGGCTTATTGACAATACTGCAAGAGCTGAGTTAAAACCGACAAGGCAAGAATTCTCATTTTGACCCTAATCTTATTTTAGAGAGTTCACTAATTTCTCAACTCGTGCTTTAATTTCATCTCGAACGCGGTGAAAAGTTTCGATTGGTTGTCCGTCGGGGTCGTCGAGTTGCCAATCTTCAAACACTTCTCGCAGAACCCACGCTTCGGGTAAATTCACGCCGCAGCCACAGAGAGAAACTACTGCATCGTAGTCTTCTGCATTGAATTCGCTTAATGGGTTTGATGTTTGATCGGTGATATCAATGCCGATTTCTGACATGACTTGAATTGCTGTCGGGTGAACTTTGCTTGATTCTAAACCGGAACTGCTGACGGCAATTTTGCCCTCTCCGATGGTTTTAGCGAATCCTTCTGCCATTTGCGATCGGCAGGAGTTTCTTTTGCAAACAAACATTACTTTTTTCATGGTTTTGGTTAGTTGTTGGTTGTTGGTTGTTAGTTGTTAGTTAGATGTTTCAAGGGCGCGATTTGCTACGTCGATCGTCTCTTTAGCTGCTTGTTCCTTGCGTTCGCTGTAGCGATCGGTCAAATAGTCCGTTTGCTCGCGCAACAGCAGGGTAAACTTGTACAGTTCCTCCATTACGTCGATCGCGCGATCGCGGTAAGGCGAATCCTTCATCGTCCCATCATCATTAAACTCCTGATAAGCTTTAGCAACCGAAGACTGATTTGGAATCGTAAACATCCGCATCCAGCGGCCCAAAATTCTCAAAGTATTCACAGCATTAAAAGACTGGGAACCGCCGCTAACTTGCATCACCGCCAAAGTTCGGCCTTGAGTCGGTCTGACGGCCCCAATACTTAAAGGAATCCAGTCAATTTGATTTTTCAGAATGCCGGTAATATTGCCGTGCATTTCTGGACTAGACCAGACTTGACCCTCCGACCACAAACTCAATTCGCGCAATTCTTGAACTTTGGGATGCGTATCGGGAACGCTGCCGTAAATCGGCAATTCTAGAGGATTGAAAAATCGAACTTCTGCACCGAAACCCTCAATAATTCTCGCCGATTCTTCCGCCAACAAGCGGCTGTAAGAACGCTCTCTTAAAGAGCCGTATAGAAACAAAATTCTCGGTTTGTGCGTAAAATTTGCCATGATACTTTCAATTAAAATCCCGAAATCCGTTCGACAGTTCCCGATAAACTGCGACTGCTAATTGCGCTCCCCAAATCGGAGCAACCCAATAAACCCAATGGTTCTCCCAAATCCCGCCAACTAAAGCCGGGCCGAGCGATCGTGCCGGATTCATGCTCGCTCCGGTAATCGGCCCCATAAATGCAGCTTCCAACCCTACAGTTAACCCAATTGCTATCCCCGCAAAACCGATGTGAGCGCGTCTATCTAATCCCGAACCGAGGATAACAAACATTAGGATAAAAGTCAATACTGTTTCTAGGATTAGAGACTGCAACCAGTTGCCGTTAAGAGGGATAGTTGCACCGAGATTTGCTACTTTTCCTAAAGTAATTAACAGCAGCGCGGAAGCTGCGATCGCCCCCAAACACTGCGCCAAAAGATAAGGAAAAACTTTGTATTTTGGAAAAAAACCGCTCGCCCAAAATCCTAAAGTTACGGCTGGGTTAAAGTGCGCGTCGCTGATGTGTCCGATCGCGTAAATCATCGCAGCTACAACTGCACCAAATACAAAACTGATGCCTAAATGAGTTACAGAACCACCGCTAATTTTGTTAACCATCACCGCGCCCGTGCCTGCAAAAACTAGAATAAATGTACCCAGAAATTCGGCGATTGCTTCTCTCCTGCACTCCGGTGAGAACAACTTGCTCGCTGTCTTATAAACTGACTTGAACATTGAGTCGATCCGTGATAAGTTTACCTCTGTTGTAGGATTATAGTTGCAATGCAGAAGCCTTCCCACTGATACCTAAAAAGTTGCCTGTTGTCGCAATAACTCTCCAATTGTCGAGTCAAGCTGAGCTTTGCCGCCAAAAACTGTGCCCACCTTGCCATTGTAAAAGTGCTGATAAATTAGTTGATACCCTTTTGTGGGTAAAGGAATATAACCCACAGAACTAACTAAGGTCGGAGCTTTCTTCATGTAGAATTCTACAAAGTTGCGTAGTTCTACTTTAGTTTGAGCTGATTGGTAGTTGACATAGATAAATAGAGGTCGCGCCAGGGGCTGATACTGAGCTTTTTCTACAGTTTCGCGGGAGGGCAGCACTGCTCCTTTGCCTCTGTCAATAGCTACAGCTTTCAATTGACTTTGATTGACTTCGTAATAGGACAATCCAAAGTAACCTAAAGCATTTTCGTCTTTAATAACTCCTTGCACTAAAACTGTGTCGTCTTCACTAGCTGTATAGTCGGTACGGCTGGCTTTTGCAGTACCTACTGTTGCCTCTGTGAAGTAGTCAAATGTACCGGAATCTTTGCCTGCACCGTAAAGGGTGATGGGTTGATTTGGCCAATTGGGTCGAATCTGATTCCAGCGGGTAATTTTTCCTTGGGCGGCGGGTTCCCAAAGTTTTTTTAGTTCGGCTACTGTGATGTCTTTTGCCCAGCTATTTTTGGGATTGACTACTACTGTGAGAGCGTCAAAGGCGACAGGTAATTCGTAGTAGCGGATGCCAGCTTTGTTGCAGGCTTCCATTTCCTCTAGGCTGATGGGTCGCGAGGCGTTGCTGATGTCTGTTTCGCCAGCACAAAACTTTCTAAATCCTCCACCAGTACCGGAGAATTCAACAGTAATTGATGCTTTTTTGGGATTGGTATTTTGATATTCTTTGACGATCGCATCCGTAATTGGATACACGGTGCTGGAACCGTCAATTTTAATGCTTTGCGACTCTTGCGACTGGACTTGAGTGCAGGAGTTGAGAAGGGCGATCGCACCTACGATCGAAGCAATTATACTTAGTGCGAAAACCTTGGGCTTTTCTGCTGGGTTCATTGACCTCACCCAATGCCATAACTAAGGGGTACACTGGAATCATATCAATAAAATTTGATATGTCAAGTATGCAGGAAGACAAACAGCCACTAGATACATTAAGAAATGTTGATTGGTCAACCCGCGTCCGAACAAGGGCGTGCCGGCAGGATTTGGCTAAAACGGCGGTATTCGGCGAGGTACTGTTCGAGGGCGACAAACTGAGCTAGATTGAGGCTGTAGTAGATCCAGCGGCCTTCTTGGCGGCTGCGGACTAAAGCTGCATCCTTCAAGGTTTTGAGGTGGAAAGAGAGTTTAGGCTGAGGGACAGAAAGCCGATCGCACAATTCGCAAACGCACAACTCCTGTTCCCGCAGCAACTCCAGAATCTGAATCCGCAGGGGGTCAGAAAGAGCGTGAAAGCCTGCGGAGACAAGTTTTTCCGAAATCTGTCGCTGTGAAGTGCGATCGGGCGCAGCCGTAGAATTTTTAAGCATCAATTATTTAGAAAACATCCTTACAAAACATCATATTTTCTGAAGCTTCATGGCAGAAAATTGCTGCATTTAGCATCGACAGATCCTTCAGACTGGATACTACTTAGGACTCTGTACCCTTGCCGGCACATCTGTCAGTCCCGCCTTCTGCATCAGCGAAATCACCCCTACAGATAGAATTCCCCCAATGATTGCCCCGACAACTACCAGGATGATAAAGACTTTTTGCAGAGTTTTTTTAGTGGCCGGGTGGTACTGTCTCGGCAATTCTTGACCTTGCTCGTCCACTTCTTGCTCCAAGGGGTCTAGCGGATTGGAGGGATTTGAGTTAAAGGGATTGGGCGCTTGATTCATGGCTGGCTTTGGTTAAATGAGATCAACAATTATTTTAACTTGCGATTTGCCCTTGCGGGTTAAAGAATAGACCTCTTGCAAAAATCCTTTTCATCAATTGATGGGACGGGCAAGATGCCCATCCCACAAGAGTTATTTTTTTTGTGGGACGGGCATCTTGCCCGTCCTATTTATTTTTGCAAGAGGTCTAATACATTCTGGTTTCACTCAAGACTCTATAAATTTTATTAAGATACCGATAATTTTACCAACATTATTAATAAAATATTCGCTGGTGTCAATCTCGATCGCACTTCCTTCTAGTTTGATAAATTTCCAGATACTCCCAGTTGTGACCACTCCATAAATTGTCTTAATGTCATTTTCTTGACGCTGGTTAAATATTTGTGCTGCGATCGTTTCTGCCATGCACTGTCCTAAGCCGGATTGAATGTTGTCATTTTTGGCTTCCACCAAGGTGATAACTGGGGATTCAATGACAAGCTGTTCGGGCGATCGGCTAATTAGAAAATCGCAATAACCGCTCAAACCCCTAGCAGCGTCTACATTGAATTCTCGACCTGAAAATAAACTCATCCGTTCCGGTAGCTTTTTTTTGATTTCAACTAATATTGGGGCGACAATTAGCTCGGATCGAGCTTTCTAGGAATTAATCTCTAGTGCTAAAGGCAGATTGAATTGCAAAGTTTCTTTCAAAAAATTGCTGGGTTCTATTTCAAGGATATCGGCAAATAAACCTGTTGTTCTCATCAAGGTTATACCAAAATTTGTCTTAATTTGTTCGATGCTAAATTGACTGTATGGCATTTAACTCCGTCTCCCGAAAAATTAAGTATTTTTAAGAAGCTAATATCACATAACTCATCATATCACTTGAGGTGCTAAAATTTAGTCAGATACAAGGTTTCCACAGTTCCCAAAATTTTTATACTATGACGTTACACGAACTTCAAGACCGAGCACTGAGGTTGTCTGCCGAGGAGCGATGGCAGTTGATCGATGCCTTGATGCGATCGCTCCAACCGAAACTCCGATCGAAGGTGAAACCGAAGGGTTTAGCCGCGAGTTTAATTGGCATTGCGAAAACGGACGCGCCACCACCTACAGATGCAGAAGTAAAGGCAATGTTGGATGAGCGGTTAGTGCAAAAGTATCTGTAATGAAAGTTTTATTTGATACCAATGTTTTACTGGATGCAATGCTGGCCCGCGAACCTTTCGTAGCGGATGCTGCTTTTTTACTCAATGCCGTTGAATCGGGGCGTGTTGAAGGGTTTATGTCGGCGACCACAGTTACGGATGTGCATTATGTCGTTGGACGACAAACCAAGAGTTCTGAAGCTGCGATTGCCGCCGTAACTCGACTTTTGGCATTGATGGAAATTTGTGCGGTGGATCGAGAGGTTCTGGAACAAGCGATCGCCCTGGGATTGCCGGATTTTGAAGATGCGGTGCAGATAGCGTGTGCGATCGAGTTAGAGTTAGAGGCGATCGTTACTCGGGATGTGAATGGATTCGCAGGGTCGCCGATTCCTGTTTTGTCACCTCAAGAACTGAGAAATCGGTTGACTTAGCAGAGGGCTCAATAAATTAGGCGATCCGTGTTTCATTCCCGCCTTAAAAGCGCGGAAATGAAACGCTTACAACAAAAATATCGGTATCTGTTATCCTTCTGCTTTTGACAGGCGATCGAGAGAAATTGTTGCCGCTTGAGATACTTGAGAATTGCTATCTTTTTCTAAGTATTTTAAAGCCGAAACGCTCTTAACACTCGGCAAATTGCCCAAAGCTTCAGCCAGCCTCTGGCGGATCAGCCAATCTTCCGACTGAGCAAAATTGAGGATGCGATCGATCGCCCCAATATCTTTAATTTCCCCCAAAGCCGAAATTGCCGCCTGCTGGATCACCACTTGCTCGCTGTCGAGAGCTTTTAGCAGCACGTCGCGAGCCCGGGGATCTTTGAGATTCCCCAGAGAAACAGCAGCACTGAAGCGCACCAGCCATTGAGTATCTTCGTAAAAAGCCCGCACCAAAGCCTCAAAAGCTCTGATATCTTCCAGATAGCCCAAAGCACCCGCAGCGTCAGCGCGAATGCCGTAATCTGGGTCAGTTTCTAGCAATTTGACTAGAATGGGATAGCACTCAGCAGTCGGTTTGACCCCGAGAGCAAACACAGCCATCGATCGCACTTGCAAACTTTCGTCGTTCAACACCTTTTTAATCAAAGGCACCGCCTCAGCAGCAGGCACGTTCCGCAAGTTGGCCAAAGCCACCATTCGATCGGCTGAATTTTCGCTTTCTAACTTGGCGGCAATTTGGTCTAAGCTTAAAGTTGTCATTATGGATAAATCTTGTAGTAAAACTTTACATTCTGGTTATTTTGATTATAGGGGAGTCTCAGGATAAAAGCAGGCAGTAAAAACCGCCCTGCGTATTTGAGATCGGTGAGATTGCGAATTAGTCACACCATTAATCTAAAGCTCAGATTGCGTGCAAATAATAAATTACAAAGTCTATTATTTAAATCCCAAGCACAGGCGAGGTGTTTCTCCCGTTCCCCAAGGCTTTGCCCGATCGTTAGCCGCCCTCTGACAACCTGCAATCAACTATGCCCTCTTACCACCCGCCCTTTTACTCCTCAGCCTTAGAACAAGCGATCGACCGCTACCCCCTAACTGCCGCGCCAGAAACTTCCTTACCAGTGGCGATCGCCCTGATGAGTCAGTTGCGAAACAGTTGTCCTCTAGTCAAAACACCTGTACCCTCAGACCGGGGGGCGATGACCGAAACATCCCCGCCAGAAAAGATGCGGGCCCGCTGCGTGTTCGTCGTGCAGAACCAGCAGACTATTACCGCAGGCAACTTATCCGACAACCCCAGCCGCGGACTGTTAATCGGCATATTAACACCCGCCGACCTAGTAAGGCTGATAGCTTCTGGCACAATAGACAACCATCACAAAGGAGCCTCGCACAAAATACCAATTTCCGAAGTGATGTCCCCGGTGTCGGTCTCCCTCACAGAATCCGACGACCAAGACGTGTTTACCGCTTTATCCTTATTTCGCCAGCACAAGATTCGCTATTTGCCGATCGTCAATCAATTTCGCCACTTGGTAGGAGTGCTGACGCGGGAAAGAATTCGCCAAGTATTGCAGCCTTCAAACATTCTCAAATTGCGGCGCGTAGCAGAATTGATGACTACGCCAATTACAGCGCCCCATACCGCCTCGCTGCTAAGCATAACCGAACTGATGTCACAGCATCAAGCAAGTTGCGTAGTCATTACAAAAAACAAAGAATTAACAATGGAGAAGCCCAAAGATGACTATACCTCCATTTTTCACTATTCCTTTCACCACCCCCTGGGAATTATTACCGAATATGACATTGTGCAGGCACTGTTTCTCGAACTAAATTTCAAGCAAACCCCAGCTCAAAAAGTTATGAGAACTCCCCTGCAATTTCTGCAACCTTCCGATTCCCTGTGGACGGCGCACAAAGAAATGCAGCAGCAACAAGTGCAGCGGTTGGTCGTGTGCGGTGTGCGCGGAGAACTGTTGGGAATTATTACTCAAACGAGCTTGCTCCGAGTCCTCGACCCGACCGAAATGTACCGAGTTGTCAAACAGTTGCAGCAGTCAGTTTATCAGCTCCAAGCCGAAAAAGTGGAACTGCTGCAAAGCCGTAACGCCAAACTGGAACAGCAGGTGCGGGAACGGACTGCAAAACTCCACGAACAATTGCAGCGCGATCGGCTGTTAACTCACATTTCCTTGCGAATTCACCAATCCTTAAACCTAGAAGAAATTCTCCACGCCAGCGTCGATGAAGTCCGCCAAGTTTTGCAAGCTGACAGAGTAGCAATCCTGCATTTAGAGTCGAGCAATTCCGGCATTGTAGTGGCAGAATCCGTTGCAGAAAATTGGCCTTCTATCTTGGGAGAAATCCTGCCCGATAATATTTGGCAAGAATCTGCAACGGCCATCGAACAGGAAATTTATGCCGTCCCCGACATCGACCAAGCCCGTTTGAGTGCCGAAAAATATGCGCGGTTCCAGCAAGCGCAAATCAAAGCTTATTTGATTGTACCAATTTTGCAAGACGGCAATAATTTATGGGGAATGATGTGCGTCCATCAGTGTTCCAAATCCCGGCAGTGGCAGCCTTCGGAAGTGGATTTGCTCCAGCAACTGGCAACTCAAATCGCGATCGCCATTCAGCAAGCCCAACTCTACCAGCAAGTCCAAAACCTCAACACCGACCTCGAACGCCAAGTCCAAGAACGCACCGCCGAATTGCAGCAAAAAGTTCACGAACTCCAGCATTTAAACGTCCTCAAAGATGAATTTCTCAGCACAGTTTCTCACGAACTGCGGACGCCTTTAGCTAATATAAAAATGGCTATTCATATGCTGAGAATTTCTCCCACACTAGATCGGCGCCAGATTTATCTTGAAATTTTAGAAACAGAATGTACTAGAGAAACTGATTTGATTAATGATTTGCTCGATTTGCAGCGGCTCGAAGCAGCAACTTGTCCGATCGACCTGGAACCAGTAAACTTAGAAGTCTGGCTGCCTACTATTATCGATCCGTTTTACACCCGCGCCCACAACCGCCACCAGCATTTGCGAGTAGAGTGCGATCGCCACCTCCCCACGATCTGTTCCAACCGCGCTAGTTTGGGACGCATTTTAGCAGAGCTCCTCAACAATGCCTGCAAATATACTGCTAATGACGGCGAAATCTCTCTCAGGGTTGAGTGCAAAAAGGGAGACTGCGAAGATGGAGGACAAAGGAAAAATCCGCGACAAGCAAGTGCTATCGCTGCCGAAATCGAATTTACACTCAGCAATCAATCGTCCATTTCGATACAGGAATTGCCTCGAATTTTTGAGAAATTTTATCGCGTTCCCAACGCCGACCCCTGGAAACAAGGAGGTACAGGTTTGGGTTTAGCTTTGGTTCAAAAACTTGTCGAACAGTTGCAGGGAAAAATTGAGGTTGAAAGCAGCAATGGCTGGACTAATTTTACAGTCACATTTCCTACAAACCCGGATGGGAATTAGTCCGCCATCAATCGATTTTAGATTTTAGATTTTAGATTTTAGATTTTAGATTTTAGATTTTAGATTTTAGATTTTAGATTTTAGATTTTA
>NZ_JAUBWA010000091.1:0-31416 GCF_036702825.1 Microcoleus sp. A003_D6
TTACTCTATCTTTTTTGAGGCGATTTGTCTAGGATTGCCGGGCTGTCTGGTTTTCAGGCAACCTGTCACCCCGTCAGAAGGTTTCCAGCAACGTCAATTCACTGGTCATAAGTTCAATTTCACCTGCTTGAAACTTCAGCCACAAGGGTAGAAGAAGCGAATAGTAATTCGGGTTGGCTTCAACGGTGTAAATAATGACTTGTGTATCCAAGTAAATTGTAGCAGAGGATGGTAGGTTTAGTTGTCCCATGAGTTTTTTTCTTCTTGAAGTTCCCGATCGATTTCTTCAACTGTTCTGGAGACATGACGGCTGCGGATTTCTGTAAGCAATTCCAACACCTTACGCCGCCCGCCTTGAGGCTTTTCTGGTATAATCACAAACACTTCTACTTCTTCACCCACAGATCCAGGCGGCACTTGAATTTCAAGTTTATTTCCTGCAAGAACTTTCGTGGTAATCCGTATTGCTGACTGCATACTTCCTCCTTTGCGATGATTAATTTTCAACAGCCCCTAAAGCTTTGAGCGTTGCTTTTTCAACTTCGGTTAAACCCGTAACTCCTGCAATATTCATGTTTTCATAAGGCCTGTCACTTTTGAGTATTTTGAGGCACTCACCGGTCTCAATTTCCCAAATCATAATTATACCATCGCGACTGCAAGTAGCAATCAATTTACCATCATAATTGAAGGCAAATGAGTTAATTCTACTGGTATGACATTGGAAAAACTTTAGACATTCACCTGTACGAATATTCCATAATCTTACCGTTTTATCGACACTTCCACTAGCAACTAACTCACCCGAATAACTAAAGGCAACTGAACGTATCCAATCAGTATGCCCGTGAAAAACATTGAGGCATTCACCGCTGTTGATATCCCATAGTCTTACTGTTTGATCCACACTTCCACTGGCAAGCATTTCACCGTTTTGGCTAAAGGCGATCGCGCGTGCCCAACCGGTATGCCCCTGCAAGATTTGGAGGCATTCACCAGTATGGATATCCCACAGCCTCACCGTTCCGTCATAACCTGTACTGGCAAATATCTCGCCCAAAGGACTGAAGGCAACCGAGTATAATGAACTGTTATGTCCTTGCGAGGTTTTGAGGCATTCACCACTGCGGATATCCCACAGCCTCACCGTTTGGTCATAACTACCACTGGCAAGTATTTCACCCGAAGGACTAAAGGCGATTGAGCGTACTTCCTTTCCACACTCTGGCAAAGTATGGAGGCATTCACCACTGCTAACATCCCACAGCCTCAGCGTTTGGTCATAACTTCCGCTAGCAAGTATTTCACCGTTTGGATGGAAGGCAACTAAATGTACCCGATCGAGATGACCCTGCAAGATTTGGAGGCATTCACCAGTCTTGACATCCCACAGCTTGACTGTTTTTTCGTCATCGCCGCTGGCAAGCATTTGACCGTTTGGACTAAAGGCTACTGACCTTACTTGAGTGCTATGCCCTTGCAACGTATTCAAGCATTCACCGCTGTTAATAGCCCACAGCCTCAGCGTTTGATCGTAACTACCGCTAACAAGTATTTCACCAGCAGGATGGAAAGCCACTGACCCTACTTGATTACAATGCCCTTGCAAAGTATTCAAGCATTCGCCAGTCTTGATATCCCACAGTTTCGCTGTTTGATCGTAACTTCCACTTGCGAGTATTTCGCCATTTGGACTGAAGGCTACTGACCGTACTTGACCCAAATGTCCTTCCAAAGTTTTGAGACATTCACCGCTATCAATATTCCACAGCCTCACTGTTTTGTCGCCGCTTCCACTAGCAAGTATTTCACCAGCAGCATTGAAAGCAACTGAAAACACGTTTTTAGTATGACCGTGCAAAATTTTCAGGCATTCACCAGTACCAATATTCCACACCCTCACTGTTTGGTCGCCACTTCCACTGGCAAGCATCTCACCAGCAGGATGGAAAGCCAATGAAAGCACAACTTTAGTATGACAATCCAAAATTTTGAAGCATTCACCAGTGTAGATATTCCATAACCTTATCGTGCGATCGAAACTCCCACTAGCGAGTATATTTCCATCAGGATTGAAGGTGACTGACATGACTGATTCGCTATGTCCCTGCAAAACTTTTAAACATTCACCACTGCTAGCATCCCACAGCCTAATTGTTTTGTCATAACTGCCGCTAGCAAGTATCTTACCATCAGGACTGAAGGCGACAGACTCCACGATGTTGGTATGTCCTTTACAGGTCAATATTTCTCTGCAACTGCTAGCTTCCCACAAGCGAACTACGCCATCACTATCACCTGTAGCTAACAGTTTGCCATCAGGACTAAATATTACTGACCGAACACTGCCGAAGATTTTAGTAAAAGCAGAATTAGCCAAATTCGCTTCAGCAAAATTGACGTGGCGCAGCGTCGCATTTGTAAAATCAGCACCTAAAATAACGGCACTAGAGAGGTCTTTACCTTCTAAAGCAGTCTTGTCATTTTTTAACAACAACGTCGCCGCATTTCCTCCCACATAACCCACCTCGCTTTCAGTTTTGCCTCGCGTTGCTTCCAGAATTTCCATAAGCGGCAAAACCCCGGTTTCAGAAAGCATCGGCAACAACAAATCCATTACAGCCTTCGTCAGCGGCGCGTGTCCGAAACTCTGACGGAGTTGTCCTAAATCTTCCGCAGCAAATCCTTTCAAAGGCGCAATAAGCTCACCATTATTTCTCTTCTGGGCTTGCAGCCGACAATAATTAGACCAAGTGTATTCTTGAGGCGCTGCATTAGGATCTAAACAAGACTGTTCGGGCGCAACTAATTCGGTAAAATCTGCCGCCAAAACTCCCAATTCCGCTGCAAATTTGTAAGCGACAAAAAACTCTAATAACGAACGGTGGGCCGGAGTATAATCGCCATCTGCATTGCGGATTAGCATTGTCTGACCCATCATGTCATAGTGCCAGTGGTCTAAGTCTTTTTCCTCTTGCACGACGGAACCAAACAGGTTGCGAATGCGATCGGGAAAACCGCGATAATTGATACTCATTTGGTCGGTAGACAGCATTTCCCAAGACAGTTCGCACAAAAAGTAAAGTTTATCTGCTAACGAAGTAAAAGTCCGTTCAGCTTTAATATCTCTCTCTATCTTCCGCCGCACCGCATACAGATAGATCCGCGACATATCCACTGGTTTTCCAGCTTCAATATCCGGCAATGCTTCCAAAATTAACTCGGTCATCACCGGGCGACGCGCTAAATCCAATAACTGCGGGTTTCCCATCACTTTTTCCACAGTCGCCGCTTCTGTTTGAAATGACAGCGCTTGCCCAATTTGCTCGTCGTTAAATTTCTCTAATTCTAAGACTTCAAATTGGGGAGTTTCACCTGTTAAAATGGTTGTTGATGCTTGCAGTTCGGCATTGAATAATGCCCGTCCTTCCTTGCCTTCAGGAAAGTGTTCGGTACGGCAAGTGAGGATGACTTTTGCGCCGGGAACGACGGTTTTTGCTAGTTCCCAGAAGTTGTTGATGGTTTCTTGCCGATCGCACTTAGCGGCCATTTCATCAAAACCATCGAAAATCAACAGGAATTTGCCCATGCGATTGAGTTGTTCAAAGGCAGAATAACCCGCCAGAGGTATCTCGTGTTTCCGAAAGAAAAACTCGGAAAATAGCGACTCGACACTAACGGCTTTGGCGTAATCCCGCAGCGGAATTACTAACGGCAAACGCGGACGTTCTAAGCCGCGTTTTTGAGCATCTCGGTAGCGTTGCAACGCCATCCAAGCATAGTGCATTGCAAACCAAGTTTTCCCCGTCCCAAATTCTCCTAAAACTGAAATATGTTCTTTAACTGGGTCATCCAACCACAGGTCAATATAACCTTCGATCCAGCCATCTCGATCGCCATAATGACTCACGCCTATCTTGCGGTGAGTATCGGGGTCAATTTCTTCTTTCGTACAAGCTAGCGGCACATATTTGGTATCAATTTCTCGGCTGGTAATTTCTGTTTCTAGCCAATCCAGATAAGCGGTAAAATCGGCATCTTGGTCGAGTAATTCATCAAAAGTATAGCAAGCTAGATCGCGATTTTCTGGTTTATCTACTTCATCCCGCGCCGCGCGACTGATGCGGCGGGCGGTGACTAACCATCCTTCATCGGTGCGCTGTTTTTCCACCGACTCGCGCAAAGCTGAGATATCTCTGAGTCCCGCTTCTCCGGCAATTCCGCGCACTAAAATGCGATCGTACCGATTGCGTCTGACGGGAACATTGATAATCCATTCAAAATAGTTATCTTCCCAAATTTCATATTTCTCAAACCGATAACTTAAAGTTTCAAACCAACCTCGAACTTGTTGCGATAAAATAAAAACTTTAGACTTTTGGATATTGCTTGATTCGGCTGCGGGAAGTGCGGGATAATCTTCAGCTTCCAGTCGTGCAAATTCGGTGCGAATTCCTTCGAGAGTGGGGAGGCGTTCGATGCGATCCATTACCATAGATAGGCGTTTTTGCAAAGAGGCGAGTGCATTTCCCACCATCACATCTCCCAGCGTCCGCGTCCGCTTTGCGACTTCCATAAACACGGCCGCAAATGCCATGAATTCCCGTTGGGGGTCAATGCCTAAATCTCGCATTTCTTTGCCTAAAGCACTCTCATTCAGATATTCATCGCCAGCTTTAATTAAAATCGCTGGGCTATCGGACTCGAAGGCTTTGCGAAATGCTGATTCAATCTCTTTTTGGCGAAACAGTTCTAAAATCTGCTTGGGTTTGCCAGCGCCGTACTCTACTAAAGTATAAACATAAACTCCGCTAAAATCTGCCGGCGGAGCATCGGGGTCGAGGTTAAATCTTTTTAATAATTTGATGACAGTTTCGTTGCGCTGAAACTTGTCTTTGATGGTGCCGAAGGGAATTGCCGTCAGGAGGCTGATAACTAAGTCGAGACTAATTAGCATGATTTAGGCTTTCCTGTTTTTCCGTGAAAGTAATGCTCAAATCTAGAATCGGTAGGCTGTGTCCCTGAAATGCGCTGCGGGCGATCGCAAACTGCTCTATTTTTATGTTAACAGGATTTACGCGCTCCGACCAAAGAAACCGGGTTTTTACCGAATCTGCTGGTAAGCTGTGCGGCATTTAAAGGAGGATAGTAGGGTGCGTCAGTACATAAGCGTTTCCCATGTATGTCAATGTTCGCTTCTGACGCACCTTACCTGGATCGTTAATGGTTTAAATGCGTAACAGCTTAGGAGCGAAGTATTTTCGTAAAAAACCCGGTTTCTGACCCACAGTTGGTAAGTTATATCCAGTTAATTAACTTAGCATATTTTAGAAGAATTGCCAACTATAAAACATCGAAAAAACCGACATATGTTGTAGTATAAATAGCTCTGAAATTAGTGGTCATATCGTAGTTCTAAAAGTTAAAATAGAGATAACTAACAAATAAATCTTGCTATCTATGAAAATACAATCTTCTGTCTTAGTCCACCTGGGATTTGGCAAATATGTACGCTCCGATCGAGTAACAGCAGTAATCCCCATCGAAGCAGAACGCGGCCCCGGACGGCGCACTTTCGTGCACGTAGACGGCGAAGCAGACCCGATCGTTGCTTCCCGCGCTGAAGATACGATCGTCCGCGATTTGGTGCAAGAACCGCGCGAAATTACTCAAGCTCGCCAACAACAAGAAATCCTCCAAGATTTACTGGCCGATTTGAGCAATGTTAACGTCACCGTGCGCCGCATCAGCCGCGATGAAGGTGGACTCGATCTCGAACTTTTGGAGCGCCGCATTCGCCAAATCTTAGAAGCCTAAAAACAAAAGACCGCCCCTGCGGTCTCCCTCCAGTCCCCCTCTGCTGGGACTTTGTTGGTGTAGATGCGGTTTCTAACCGCCGAAATTGATTTTTCTACAAGCTAATTCTACTTCAATGTAACTTCGAGGTCCGCTAAACCGGTGAGTTTTTCTATGAGTGGCTCTTCTTCAACTCGCGGTACAAAAATAGTTAAACCTCCCGGAATGCACTCAATAGAAACCGGAGTCATGCCGAAGATTTCCCCGTCTACAACCACTTTTTGAGCAGGATCGGCACTAATTGTTACTTTTTTGGCGCGCAAATAACCGATGTCGTCGCGATCCGTAGGATTGCCGCTCAAAGCTGTTTGCAATAGGTGATAAGAAGCTGCGATCGCCCCAGCTTTATTCTGAGGCGCAACCAGCGTCACATCCAGCAAGCCGTCGTCAAAAATAATCCCCGCCGGGCCTTGAGCTAAAATGGAAGTAGGCGGCGCTGCATTCGCTACCGTCACCGCCACAGCAGTAACGCTGATAATTTTATCTTCTGTTTCGATTTCCGCTTCAAATCTTTCTAAATTGTTTAACTGTTTAATTCCTGACAGAATGTAAGCCAGCATTCCCCAGCGATTCTTCATTTCGCGATCGGCAAGTTCGACAGTTTCCGCCTCAAAACCCACTCCAGATAACAAAACCATCGGCATTTTACCGTTGCAAAGTGCGGCATCCACCACCCGCGTCAACCCTCCCAAAATAGTTGCGCAGGCTGCTTCAATTGTATTTGGAAGGTTTAAAGCATTAGCAAAAGCATTAGCAGTTCCCCGCGAAATAATTCCTAAAGGAATATTTGTGCTGACAATCGCCCCAGCAACTGCGGATAATGTGCCGTCACCCCCGGAAGCAATAATTTCCTCAACTCCCCTAGCAACTGCTTCGCGGGCGATTTGATCTGCGTCTACTTCTCGGGTTGTCAGCCGAATGTCTAAGTCAATAAAAGGCTCTAAAAGTTCCTGAATTTTAGCTAAGTCTTGGTCGGGGTTGCTGTTGCCGGCGACGGGATTAAAAATGAGGCAGGCTGAACGTTTCATGGTTGCTAATGGGTAATTGGTAATATTATGTCTGGTCGAGCAACAACAATCAAATTGGTTTGTAGTGAGGACTTTAGTCTTCAGAACTTTATGAGGACTAAAGTCCTCACTACAAACCTAAAATGCTGCACTATTTCTGCTAGAGGTTTAATTAAGACTTGACAAAAGTCCACTCTAAGACTTCGTGCAGAGCTTTGTGCCGCGCTTCCTTGATTTCCTTGTTGCTGTCGAACTTGACTCGATCTAAGTGGCACGCTTCGACGTTCACAGTAAACTTATCGTCTTCAAATGGCCAAGGAGTTACAGTCACGAGTTCGTTGTTGTTCTGTACAATATCGTAGCGCTTGCCGTCGGGGCCGACACTAATTTCTAAAGCTCGTTCTCCGGCCGGCAACTCGCGGCTGCAAAGAATTAATGATAGCCGATCGCACCACTGGAAAAAAGCATAAGCTGATTCTGCCTCTTGTTGAGAAATCTTCAACTCCTCGCGCCACTTTTTTTGATTTTCGAGTTGTTCGTCCAAAAATTCGTCGAGTTCCTTCTACTCTCCCCGCTTTTCTTCATTGAGATAGCTCACGTGCATAGAAATCAGCATTGCTACCCACCGACCGCGATACCGGTCAACGTCCACCTTTTTAAGGCGATCGAGACTTGCAGAAAAACGAAAGTTAAATCACAAAAGGTTCGATCGAGATATCCTGCCATTTCCCCTCAAATCGTTCGACAACCAAAGGTCTGATGCGGAACTTGGGCGGACACCCGCCCAAAACATCAATCCGCAAACACGAATAAGGACGGCGTTTGTGGGAACCTTGACCGCTGCGGCCGACAAATAGCAAAGATTCCGCTATCCCTCGATCGCCTTTTTGCGATCGCCCGCCCTCCCGCGCCGAACGATAAGCTTCTGGACTCGATGCTTCCTGCAAAACCGACCCTTCCGGGCGCTGGCGGCGGAGACTGTGGCCGCTTCCCCCGCAGACAATCCAATTAATCCCAGAGTCGCCGTGTCCGGTATCCCCAGTCCGCAGGTATTCCAAACAGTGGGCGTGCCCCGTCAGCACCAAATCTACTAGCGGACGACCCCGCGCCGCCTCCCCAACTGCATCCGCCACCCCGTCGAGTACCTCGCGCAACCGCAACCGAACCGCCAGAGTTTGGGCTTGATTCCACTTTGTCGCCTCGGTCACGTAGGGGGGATGGTGCAGGTAAATTACCCGCCCCCGCACCTCTGAATCGCGCCAAGAGTCAATCAGCCGCCTTTTGAGCCATTCGAGCTGTTCAACGTCCGTAGCTGTTTTGTCGGGCGACAGTTGTTTGTCAATATCGATCAGGATTTCGTCAACTTGCTCTAATTTGGCGGCCAAGTCGTCTAGCTGTTCGGCTTCCTCGGGAATTTGGGGGTTCAGCCGATCGCACATTTCGAGCAATGCCAATTTTTCTTGTTCCAACTTCTGGCGATCGAGTTCCAAATTCTGGCGGCGAATGTCGCCCTGTTTGGTTTTCGGGATCGGTAACGGTTCGTTGAAGGTGTTGGAGTCGAGGGCGAAAAAGTCTATACCGCCGCTGCGGAACGTGTAATAGCGGTTGGGTAAGCGGGTAAAGCGTCCGGGTTGGTAGCGGATGCAGCGGCCTGTGCTGGTGCTGGCGGTGTAGCGGGCGTCTAGGTGGCGATCGAGTTCTCCCGGTAATTTGTGAGCTTTGAGGTAGTCGAGAAACGCTTTAGCGTAGGTATTTCCGCGATCGGAACCGTGCCAGCCGACATCGAGATCCAACTTGGAACCCAACAGCCGGCGCAGCGGCAAAGCTGTCGCCGACAGAATGCCGTAGACTATGGGCAAGTCGTAATAGTCGTGGTTTCCCGGTACTGGCAAAAACGGAAAGTTAAACACCATGCGATCGTAGGCAATCCGAGAGGGTTGCTCGCCGCCGACTATAAATTCTCGGTAGGGGTTAATAAAGTTTTGCAAGTAATATTCGCTGGAACCGACGAGATAAACTACATCGCCGGTGTGGAGGAGGAAACGGCAACTTTCGCGCTCCGAGAGCATCAGTTCGGCCACTTGCCGCTGGGGATTGTGGCCGCGGTGGTTGCCCGTGCCGCTGTCGCCTGCGACTAAAAACGAAAACTCAGGATTGTCTGCAACTCCATCGTCCAAAATAATTTTAGTTTGGTCGATCGCCCGAGCGACGATCGACTGTTCTTGCCACCGCACCCGCTCGTTCATTTTGCGGATTTTGACTGTTATTCGCGGGTCGGACACGAATTTCAATTCACCTCTTCTCCCAAATTGCTGAGTTCCTAGTTAATCATAGTGTAGCGATCGGGCGAGTTTTTGCATCTCTCTAAAAGCTGAAAATTCATCGTTCCGCGCCCGGGAAATCCGGTTTCTGCTGGCCAGATATTCGATCGACCCCAAATCGATCCTAGAAACCGGATTTTTTTGAGATTTACCCAGCTTGCGGTTCTTAACTAACGGGTCAAATCTACTGTTACGAATGATACAGATCGCCCTAGTTCCGGGAATCGCCGCAAATTTTTAATTTTTAATTTTCCCCTCTCGGTCTCTCCCTCTCTCCCTCTCTTCCCCTCTGCCTTTTACCCCTCGATCGGACTGTTGACATTTGCAAGTTTTGAGGAGAGAGCGATGGCACGATCGCAGCGCGTTTTGATACCATTCAATAAGCGCGCAAGACAATCAGGGAATGCACGGGAGGTGCGTAAATGGAGCTTTTCGGAGAACAAAAACGGTGTTTGGATTGTTTGGTAAGCTCGATCGAGCAATTGGGAGGTCGAGTAGACATTCCGAAGCTGGAGCAGATAGCCGAGCTAATTATTCAAACTATGAGGGGGCCTTGGCGCTACTTTCACACGTCGGAACACATTTTTGAGGTCGGGGGGTCAGTCGATCCGATCGAGGTGCTGGCTGCGCTGTTTCACGACCTTGTATACGTGCAAGTCGATCAGGGCGTTAGTTTCAATATTAGCAGCGCCCTTTGTCCTTTTGTCAAAGAGGTGCGAGCGCAGTTAGTTATTAGAGATGAAACCGAACTACCTAACGATGCCATGTATCAGCTCGTGGCCTCAGTATTTGGGTTTGCACCCGGTAAGATTCTCTCTCCGTTTGCCGGCCAAAACGAATTTTTGAGCGCCGTTATTGCTGGCAAATCTCTGGAGCCTTTTTTGCCAGCTAGTACGATCGCCGAAATCGCCGCTTGCATCGAAGCTACTATTCCTTTTCGTCCAGTTTCGCCCAGCGGTTTGAGCGCGATCGAACTTTTGCACCAGCGGTTGGTAAGTATAAATCGCGATTTTAATTTCGGATGGACTGATGCCGAAACCGCAGAAATTGTCAAGCGTTCTGTCAGGTTAGCAAATCGGGATGTAGAGAATTTTGCCTCTCCAAATTCCTCTAATTTCTTAGACAATACCTGGAACTTGATGCCGGAAACCAACCACGAATTGAGCAATGTCAATTCCTATACTGTTGCCGGATATCGCAGGTCTTTACAAAAGATGGAAGGATTTTTGAACTTCCTCAAACCCGAACTGGTTTTCCAGCACTTTATGCAAGAGCCGGACGATGAAACCTACGCTAACCTGATTGCCCAAACTCGAAAAAATATTGCAGTTGCTAAACTTTATCTGGGTATCAAGCTAATTACCATCGCCATTTTAGAAGCCCTTTCCTACCGTTTGGGGCGCGATATTCCGCTTTCAACTATGATGGGAGAATTGCGCGCACCTGGATTCAAAACATCGGTGTTGGAGGATTACTTGCCCAACAGACAGATCGCCTACGCCTTAGAAAGTCAGTTGCAAAAAGAGGTTTTAAATTTGTTAGCAATAGGACGCAATCAAGAATCTCCCTATGATATTAAAAACTCTCCCGTAGCTACGTTTATTATCAAATCTATCGGCTTTGCTGAAACTGAAAACTTTTTGAAGAAAGCTCAAGATTTTTTTGCCGGTCATATTTCGTCGGAAGAGTTTCTGTCTTACTGCGCTCCCGATGTAATCGAGACCATTTCCTCCGGGGTTATGAAACTCTTTGACAGCAGGAAGATGGCTTTAGGGAAAGTTAATTTAGCTCACCAAACTGTTTCTTAGGATATGTTTGCACGATCGATCGGTTCGCGATCGCAGAAACCCGGTTTCTTGAGTTCAGCCGCGATGTCCGGCTAGTCTGAGATATTGCACCATTCTCAATAATCCTTTCAGGGCGGGCAGGATGCCCACCCCACAAGAAAATCTACTCTTTGTGGAACAGGCCGGAAAGCCTGTTCTTGAAAATGGTGCAACATCTCAGTTTGAAGCCATTTTCGCCTCAGTTTTTGTCTAAGTCCCGCTAATCCTGGTTTGAGTGAAGAAAAATCCATTTAAACCATAAAAAAAAGTCCTCTTTAAAGGACTTTAGCTATGAATCTGGGGTTTGAACCCCAGGCGGACTAATTCGACATCCAACTTCTATTTCTGTGAACCAGTCGCACCCTCTGCGCCGGAGTTGCTATCAGGTACAGCCGTACCCGTAGGATTAGAATCGGTCTGGCTTTGCGTATTAGTTTCGCCGCTGGTACCTGCTCCAGAAGCGCCATCATTTGGAGTTGGAGATGGAGTAGCTGAACTCTCTGGTGCTGGAGTTGGCGGAGTGGTAGCTGGCTCGTTCTGCGAATTCGGAACCGCAGTATTGGTATTATTTGACGGCGAAGATGGAGACGGCGCTGCTTGCTGAGCGGGTGCATCTTGCTGCTGTGAATTTGGAATTGTAATATTGATATTGGGAGCCGGACTTTGTTGAGGAGTCGGAGTTGCGTTTTGAGCGGGACTTGGTTGAGTAGCAGGCGTAGCCTTTTGAACTGGAGATGGTTGAACCGGAACAGCCTTTTCAACGATCGTTTTTTCTCTCTCTATAATCCGAGTCGGAGCAGGTGTTGCTGAAGGCTGATTCGCTTTCGGTACAACAATCACAGGAGCAGCAGTAGGAGTAGGAGCCTCCTGGCCCCGATTAAAGTAATATACACTGCCCAGAACTAAGCCGGCCAAAGAAGCAAGAAGAATCCCTAACAGTAACCCGCGACCAGCATTCTCATTATCGCGGACTTCTTGGACTCCAAGTTGACGGTGGTTTTCCGCCATTTCACCCTTTACGTAACCTTGGTGATGAGCTGCTTCTTGAGAAGCCTTAGCAGTTGTACTCGGAACACTTGTAGTGGTTCGCGTTGTCCTTACCTGACCGTTAGTTGCATCTGTGTGAACTTCTTGATGAATTTCACGGCTAGAGCTATTTTCTTCGTTAGGTTTCATAATTATCTTCGTCACAACTATTCAAAAAATATTTGTCTGTAGCAGATGCTCTCGTTTGAAAACTTGAGCTAAGCTGTTGAGCATTTAAATCACTTATTTCAATTCATTTTCTAGATTCAGATTTAAGCGTTGGGTGTTTTGCTCATACCCACTTTAAATGCTTAACAGCTTTCTGCTTAGGTAGTTTAGAGAACTTTTGGTTTTCCCTTCATCTGTATAGAATCTAACTCGCCAACGCATTAACCAGGCTCTACCCTCAGAGTGATTGGTTGAGTCCCCTAAAGGAATAGGATTAGCCGGACTCAAACAAAGAATACGGGCTAAGGATCGCAAATTAAATAACTTACAATTTTAATTGTTATTGTGGGATGGGCGTCCCGCCCGTCCAAAAAGGGCGGGAGATCCCGCCCAACCCCTACTCCCCACAAATTTGTGTAAGTTATTTAATTCTCATTCCTTACTACAAATTACACTATTTTTTAAGAGCAGCGCCTCGGTCATTCAGTGAAATGAATCAACGTTGCCTGGAGGTAATGAATCAGCGCCACCAAACCAGGATTAGTCGAGGATTTAGCCTCATCATAGATGATTCATATCGCCCTTAAAAGTGGCAACTTTAGTGCCTGATACCAATTTTTTATGAGGCTGCATAGAATCCGATCCCCCCTAGCCCCCCTTAAGAAGCAGGGTGGATTAATTGTCATCCTAGAAATAGGTACGTAGTTGGGCTTTAGCCCTCTTGAGACGTATATAGAAAGAGGGCTAAAGCCCAACTACGTACCTTTATTAATATAACAGTTGCGTCCCAGACGCGAGCTTTGAGTGGTGCTTTCTGTCGTTTCAGATTTCTTCTCCCCACAATAAAACCACCCTGCCTAGCCCCCCTTCTTAAGGGGGGGGACAAGATTCCGTTCAAAGTCAACCCCTACTCCCCTTCTTAAGGGGGATGCGAGGGGGATCGAGATATGTGCAACTTCACATTAAATTGGTATGAGAGGGAAGACAATACATGGCGTGAAATCGGCAAAACAGAGAAGGAAGCAGTAACAGTTACCAACCATCTATTTATTATAAAGCCTGTTTGGGCTTGAAATTTGTTTAAGTCCGGTTAGATAACCACAATTAAGTTAGCAGCGATAAGGCAATTTTTTTATCGTCCATAAAAATAGGACATCCTACTCACTAATAACAAGCTTGATTAAGGGAAATTAACCGGACATCAGCTATTACTAACAACTCAGTTTTTTTACTGTGTTCTTTCGATGATGATGGTCATTTGAGCGACTAATGCACCGATCGCTCCTACTGCTGCAATGACTGGAAACAAGGCAGCACCGATGACTCCGCCGACTACTCCCACCGTCAGAGGAACTTCTACCAAGATCCGTCCCTCTTCATTTTTGATAATGATGCGGCGGATATTGCCTTCGTGAATCAGTTCTTTAACTTTAGCAACCAAATCGTTGCCGTTAATCTTCAACTCCTCGACGCTAACTTTTTCCTGAGTATAAGCAGGGGTTTCTGCATGAGTCGTTTCAAAATTAACCTGAGTAACTTTGTCGGCAGAAACTTTTTCAGATACAGGTATTGATTCGAGTTCTCTTGCCCCGACCGGTTCTTGTAGGCGATCTGTAGGTGTGTCCATTTTGTGTTCTCCTTTTAGGTAAAAGTATTTTTGTATAGAATTATATAGAAATATAACACGCCACTTTTTGTCGATAAATCATTCTTTTGGGTGATATTGCTGCTGCTGTCGTAATTTTATCAAGATATGATGATGAAAATTCCCTCACTCTCTCGCTTCTGGGCTTCTCCCGCCTGTCCCTCTCTCCTTGTGCCGCTTGGTTGACAGTCTGCTTCTGGGCTTCGCACCGGCCCACCTTTCAAAAACCTCAGATCCAGACAGCCAAACGATTAGACGGACATTCACACTCTCAGAGACTGAGACTCAACATATGTACAGGTTGAAATACTGACATTGTACTGAAAGTGCGATCGCCCCGCCGTTTATAGAGTTAGCACATTTAGTTCGGCAAACCGCACATGGAAACCGTCGCTTACTTTCCTCAAGTGTTATTTCAATTTAGTTCAGTGCGATGGCCACACCAAACCCGACCCCCCGAGGTTCCTCAAATCAACATCTTAGAGTTTCTAATGAGAATTGCCTAAAATAAAGGGGGAGGAGAAATAATAACGATCGAAATATTATCGCAATTAAACTAACTTCCTCAAATTGAAGTGGAGGTTGGGGAAAAATCGGGTAAAATACAATTATTTCCTTCTGCTTCCTCTTTATTTCCCGTGTCCGATTTGCCAGCGACAGAATTTGAATCAAGTTGGCAGCCCGACGGTACTTTACTGCCAACTTTTAAGGGAAATCAAGCGGATGTGTGGAGCGTGAGTTTTAGTTGCGATCGCACAACTTTAGCATCTGCCGGGAAAATTTCGTCGGTGAAGCTTTGGAGTCTCGATGCTGCTAAAGTGGAAGCTACCGAACTTGACAAATTGCTCGCAGTCGGCTGTCGCTGGCTCGGAGACTACCTGCAATACAATTCCCGGGTTGAGTGCGATCGGCATTTGTCCGACAAAACTGACAATTGACATTTCTTGGCAATTCCCCGAAACCAGTTTTGCCTGAATTCTCTCTTGGGGCGATCGCCTGCCGATTTGTCGCTATTCTTGTCTTATTGTAATATAATTTTACGCAAGGGGTAATACCAAATGTACTGTCACAGGTCGCAAATGTCTATCAATCGGAACCCGATTAATCTCAGGAAACATTAAAGGTAGTTATAACTGCTATATTCGGATTAGTAGAATCTTGGACAGATAAATTTTAGTAAATAGCCAGGTTTCAAAGGGGTGTATGCTGTTAAATTAATCTAACCTGCAATATCGTTTCGGGTGACACCAGCACGATTTTATGCAAAAAAAATCCTGCTGCATTAACTGGATTAGATCGAGCAGAGTAGAGTTGATTTCCCAGCTATAAAAAGAGTCAAAAATGCAGTCCAAATAGTACGCAATACTCCAGCAGCCAACCGTAACTGCCAATTACCAAAGGAGGGAGCAGTGCATGAAACTGACGGGTTGAGTCCCCTGAAATCGCGGCTTGGTTTGCGATCGACTCTACAGGAATTAACCCTGTACGACTTTTTCCTAGAATCTGAGTGTCAGGGGGACGAAGTTGCTACAATTTTTCAAGCAAACCCTTTAGTTCCCGGCATCATCATCACTCAGCAAGGAAAGTTTATAGGGATGATTTCGCGGCGGCGTTATTTTGAACACATGAGCCGCCCCTACAGCTTGGAGTTATTTTCTCAACAGCCTTTGTTCATACTCTACCGCTTTACTAAAACTGATATGTTGGTTCTCGATCGCCAAACTTCTATTATGACGGCAGTGCGGCAGTCTTTGGAGCGATCGCCCGAACTAATCCACGAACCCATTGTAGTACAAGTAGAACCGGAAACTTACAAACTTTTAGACGTGCACCAACTGCTACTTTCTCAGTTGCAAATTCACGAGTTAGCAACCGTGGCGATGCGGGAATCCCAAGCACAATTGAGGCATCAAGCCCAACAGCTCGAACTTGCCCTGCTGGAACTTCAGCGCACTCAAACTCAACTAATTCAAACAGAGAAAATGTCTTCTTTGGGGCAATTAGTAGCAGGAGTAGCTCACGAAATTAACAACCCGATCGGCTTTATATCCAGCAATTTATACCACGCTAAAGAGTACACGCAAGGTTTAATGCGGATGCTCGATATCTACCGGCAGCACTGTTCCGAACCCATCGCAGCAATTGAAGCCGAATCAGAAAAAATCGAACTCGATTATTTGCTGGAAGACTTGCCGAGAGTGTTAAATTCCATGCAGCAAGGTGCAGAAAGAGTGCGCGATATCGTTTTGTCGCTGCGAAATTTTTGCAGGTTAGACGAAGCTCAAATGAAGCAGGTCAACATTCACGACGGTATCAACAACACGATTATGCTTTTGCAAAGCCAGCTTAAAGGGAAACCCGGGCAGGAGGCGATCGAAATTCACCAAGAATACAGCGATTTGCCGCTGGTGCAGTGCTATCCAGGACAGCTCAATCAGGTATTTATGAATATTTTAGTTAATGCCATTTACGCTCTTATTGAGTGGAAAAAACACGAAAATATTGATGAAAAAAATCAGAAAAATTCGCAAATAGGCGAGCAAAAGCCTTGCAATGCAAACACTCAATCTTCAATGTCTAACTCTACCGACCTAATTCCTGCCATTCGGATTCGCACGGAGTTAATCGAGGGAAAAAAGGTAATAATTAGGATTTATGACAACGGCCCGGGGATGACCGAAGATGTTCGGAAGCGGTTATTCGATCCTTTCTTTACTACCAAGCCGGTCGGCCAAGGAACCGGTTTGGGATTGTCGATTAGCTATGAAATTGTTGTCAACCAACACGGCGGCGAATTGAAGTGTTTTTCGGAACTGGGAAAAGGAGCAGAATTTGCGATCGAAATTCCACTTCAACAGTCTTCTCCAGCACAAATTATGCCTCGCTTTGCCTGATTTTTTATCGATACTTCCAGTATTCTGCCGAATGCCTTCTAGATAGATGCCTTTGTTGGTAAATTCCGATCAAAATCGGCAAACCCACTTCCACAAAGGATGACTCGGCCCCCGCTGGCGAATGCGGCGCACTTGTTGTTCCAAACCCTGTTTTTCCCGCAGGGGCAATCCTCGCAATCTATTGCGACTTTGCCAAGTTAGCACTGCTAAAGTCATCCCCAAGCACAAACCCAAACCGAGAGTCGGCCAGCGGTGAAAAGATAAACCGTAGCGCACCGCAGCCCAAGTGAAGTTTTCTAACCACAAAGCGATTTCGTCGCGCAAACCCCAAATACTCAAAGAACCGACGCTAATCCACAGCAATATCACAGTTAACCAGCGACCGTAAACTGTTAGTTTGTGAAGCCTTTGGACTTCGATTTGCAAATTTTGATCGCTTTCATTAGTCATTAGTCATTAGTTATTAGTCATTAGTTATTAGTCATTAGTCATTAGAGTCAGTAGGCAGTAGTCAGTAGTTAACTGTCAACTGTCAACTGTCAACTGTCAACTGTCAACTGTCAACTGTCAACTGTCAACTAAACTTCGTCTGACGGGTTGATGGCTTCTACGGGGACGGGGATGGAGTTGCCCGTGCGACTGCGCCACCAAGCTAGCAGCGTGCTGGCAATGAAAATACTCGAATACGCACCAGCAATAAAACCGACAATCAATGCTAAAGCAAAGTATTTGAGAGTTTCGCCGCCAAACAAAAAGATTGAAAACAATGTCAGCAGCGTGGTAAACGTTGTGTTAATTGACCTTCCCAGGGTCTGCATGACCGCATCATCGACAATTTGATCGATCGACTGTCCCGGATTCAGCTTGATTACTTCTCGCACGCGATCGTAAATTACCACTGTATCGTTAACAGAAAAACCGATAATTGTCAAGAGAGCGACCACAAATAAGCTGTCAACTTCCACTCCTTGAACTAAACCCAAAAACGAGAAAACACCAAGAGTAACCAACACGTCGTGGAATAGAGCAACGAAAG
Source organism: Microcoleus sp. A003_D6 (assembly GCF_036702825.1). Lineage (NCBI taxonomy): Bacteria > Bacillati > Cyanobacteriota > Cyanophyceae > Oscillatoriales > Microcoleaceae > Microcoleus > Microcoleus sp. A003_D6. The sequence continues at coordinate 17,780 of NZ_JAUBWA010000091.1, forward strand.
CAAAAAAGGCATAATCTAACTGAAAGCGGAATGTTAGATAAACAGTAATGCCCGCAAAAGAAAGCAACAAAGCCAGCAAACCAGAAGTAAATAATTGTTTACCGAGGGTAGGCCCAACCGTATCAATTTGAATAGATTGGGGAGCAAAAGCGCCTATTTTATCGCTCAATGCTGTTTGCAACTTAGTGCGCTGTTCGACATCCAAAGTTTTTGTTCGCAGCGACAAACCGCGCTGTTCTTGGCCGATAACTTGAATGCTGCTGCCTGCCAAACCTTGGGCGTCCAGGACTTCGCGGACAGCAGCAAGATCGATCGGTTTACAATTTTCCGGTTTCGTGCAGTCGAGTTCAAATTGCAGCCGAGTGCCGCCGATAAAATCTAAACTTGGGCGCAGCGGTGCGCGGATGTCGGGACGAGTCCAAGAAATCGCCATCGACACTATACCTGCAAGGATTATAGCGGCGGAAATACTCCACCAGAGCGATCGCTGTTTGATAACACTGAATTTCATAATTTGAAGGAAGAGGAAAGTTCGGCAACGAAGCAGTGTAAAAGATGTAACGGATGAAAGAAGGAAGGAAAGAAGAAGTTAACAGTCAACAGCCAACTGTCAACTGTCAACTGTCAACTGTCAACTGTTAACTATTAGCAGTTTTAGACAAACCGGGACAAAACCACTGAGGTTTTCGCAGCGCCGGAAAGCCCAACACTACTAAAAGTAGAGTACGGCTGCAAGTGAGCGCAGTAAACATACTCACTCCCACCCCCAATGCCAGAGTTACAGCAAACCCTTTAACTAAACCAGCCCCCAACCAGAACAAAGCAGCACAAGCAATAACTGTGGTGACGTTGCCGTCTAAAATGCTGGAAAAAGCTCGGTAAAAACCCGATTCTACCGATCGGTAAAGCGATTTCCCCGCCCGCAACTCTTCCCGCGTGCGCTCAAAAATCAGCACATTAGCATCCACGGCCATCCCGATGCTGAGCACAAAACCCGCAATTCCCGGCAGCGTTAATGTCACTCCCAAAAGCACGAAAGCTGCCCAAGTTAACAGAGCATAAATTAACAGAGCAATATTGGCAATTACGCCGGGGAGTCGATAGTAGGCAATCATGAAGATCAAGACGAGAATTAAGCCGCCGATACCTGCGTTAATACTGCTTTGAATGCTGTCTCTACCCAAGCTAGCGCCGACGGTGCGGTTCTCAATAATTTCGACCGGCACCGGCAAAGCGCCGCCCCGTAATTGCACTGCCAAATCGTTGGCTTCTTGCGTTGCAAAGTTGCCTTGAATTACGGCACTCCCACCAGTAATTCCTGTTTGGGCAAATTCAACGCCGACGACTGGAGAACTGATCATTCTTTCGTCTAGGAAAATACCGATACTGCGTCCGGTGCCGGCTAAATTTTTAGTGAGTTGGGCAAATAGTTCGCCTCCTTTGGTATCGAAAACGAGAGCAACGTTCCAGTTGTTCCCAGAGGCCAAGGGTTGAGGTTGAGCGTCTTTGAGGTTTTCGCCACCGAGTCCGCTGCTTTTGAATAGTTTGGCGATCGCCTCATTGCTTCTTTTCAAAGCAGCCTGATTTTCTTTAATAGCCGCCTCATTGTTGCTAGTTTTCAATTCTGTTTGTTTGACCAGCAATTCCTGCTGCAACTGCCTTTCAATGGCTAATTGTGTTTCTGTTCCGGGCAGTTGTTCCAGAAATTCTAGCTTTGCCGTGCCACCCAAAACTCGTTCTGCTTGCTGTGGGTCATTTACTCCGGGCAACTGCACGAGAATTTGGTCTTCTCCTACAGTTTGGACTAATGCTTCGGAAACGCCCAAACCGTTAACCCGGTTTTCGACAATCCGCCGCACTGCTTCTAACATTCCCGGGTCAATTTTGGGAATTGTGGGGGTAGTTTTTATCTGAATTGTGAGTTGCGACCCTCCTTGCAAGTCTAATCCCAGCCGCGTCGGAATTGTTACTATTACAGTAATGGCGGCGATGATTAAAACAAAAATTAGGGCTAATATTGAACGTTGTTTTTGCATACTTAATTATTAGTCATTAGTCATCAGTCATCAGTCATTAGTCATTAGTCATTAGTCATTGGTCGGTAGTCATTAGTCAGTAGTCATTGGTCAGTAGTTAGGTGAAAGAAATAATCAATCTGTCCCTCAGTGTTTTAGCATCAATGTCCTGCTGACAGATATCGTTAGTCTTAGCGAACAACCAAACACTAATAACTAATGACTAATGACTGATGACTGATGACTGATGACCGATCACTATTTATACTCGCAAAGCTACCATTTTTTGGACTGCTTCGACAATTTGGTTGGGCTGGACAATTGTCAGTCTTTCCAAATTACCGTTGTATGGTGTGGGAATATCTTGTGAAGACAGGCGCAAAACCGGTGCGTCGAGTTCGTCAAAAAATCGATCGCTAATCGAAGCAATTAATTCGGCACCGATGCCTCCGGTTTTCATGCACTCCTCTACAATAATTACTTTGTGGGTTTTGCGAATTGAGTCGCCAATTGTCTCCATGTCAAGGGGTTTGAGAGAAATTAGGTCGATTACTTCTGGATCGTAACCTTCTTTTACCAGGGCGGGGACGGCTTGCAAGACGTGGTGCCGCATTCTGGAATATGTCAAGATGGTGACATCTTTGCCCGATCGCACAATTTCAGCTTTATCCAGCGGCACTAAATATTCTGTTTCTGGCAAATTTTCTTTGAGGTTGTAAAGAAGGACGTGCTCGAAAAACAGAACCGGGTTATCGTCGCGGATGGCTGATTTTAAGAGTCCTTTGGCGTTGTAGGGAGTCGAACAGGCGACTATTTTCAAACCCGGTACTGCTTGGAAATATGCTTCTAACCGCTGGGAGTGTTCGGCGCCGAGTTGTCGGCCCACGCCGCCTGGCCCGCGAATTACCATTGGCATTTTGAAGTTGCCGCCGGAGGTGTAGCGCAGCATTCCGGCGTTGTTGGAAATTTGGTTGAAGGCCAGCAGCAAAAAGCCCATGTTCATGCCTTCGATGATCGGGCGCAATCCCGTCATTGCTGCGCCCACTGCCATGCCTGTAAAGCTATTTTCGGCGATCGGGGTATCGAGCACTCTCAGTTCGCCGTATTTGTTGTAGAGGTCTTTGGTGACTTTGTAGGAACCGCCGTATTGGCCTACGTCTTCGCCAAGTACGAATACGGCGGAGTCGCGGGCCATTTCTTCGTCTAACGCCTCGCGGAGGGCGTTGAACAATAAGGTTTCCGTCATAGGAGTTGAAGCAATGATTGCAGGAGGGTCAGATTAGAATCTTAACCTTTCGGGGGTGTCGATGAGGATGCGATCGCAAATTTGACAGTTAAAACCTGAGTTTTGCCAATGTTTATCATAACATTTGTATTATTTGACATCCTCACCGCCCTATAAGTGGGATGATTCCTCACCAAGCGACACCATAAAGGAGCCTACTCTGAATGGGGTTGACGCTTCAATAAGCACTGCCTGCAACCAGGTCTTACACGCTCTCCACGTCCGTTTTAAGTCTCGGAATGCCCTCCCGCGACTAACTAAACTTATCAGCCATGAATTTTACTTTTGCCTCCAAGGATGGACTTATGTTTTACCTACCATTGCCTTTTCAGCTTTCTCTACGCCTGCTCTCACCGTAGCTGTTTCAACGTGTCTTGAGCCTAGAGGGGGCTGATGTATTCACCAACCACATTATAACAGAAAGCCGTCCTAGAAGAACAGGGCTTGTATCCCATTAATTTTGGTCAATGAATATTTAAGTCATGCAACCTTAGCTTTAGGGTGTGTCGCGATCGACAATCCTCAAGAAAAAGCGACAATCTAACAGCGACGCACCTGTGCTTGCAAGACTCGTGGAAACAAACCTATATGTAAGGTGCGTCGCCACTCGAAAAGTCGATATAATTTAGAGATTAAAAATGGCGACGCACCCTACGAATACTAAGCTTTTGTCGCATTCTATGCCTTTAACAGCAGAAAAACACCATGATCCAGACAAAAACTCAACTCACTCTGGAAGAGTTTCTCGCTCTTGGCGAAGGAGAAGGCGATATTACCTACGAACTTATTGACGAGCAAGCAGTACCGAAAATGTCACCTAAAAAATTTCATTCTCGCCTCACCAGAAGCCTAATAAAAATCCTCGAACAGTGGGGTGACGAACGGGGAGAAATTGGTGTAGAATGGGCGGTAAAGTTAACCCGCCAGGGGCGAGACTGGGTGCCAGTACCCGATCTTTTATATGTTTCTTACGAACGCTTATCTCCTGAGTGGAATCAAGATGAAGCCTGTCCTGTAGTCCCAGAATTAGTCATAGAAATTATTTTACCCGAACAAACTTTCGGTCAGTTAGCTGCTAAAGCGAGAGATTATTTAGATGCTAAGGTATTGCGGGTTTGGATAGTAGATAGCAAGGCGAGAAGTCTTACAGTTTTTTACCCCGATGCAGCACCGCAGACTTATATGGGAGATACCCTATTAAAAGATGCACTACTTTTTGAGGGATTAGAATTTACAGCGCAACAGCTATTTCAGATGGCAAAAATACCATAAACTTTTTTGGGATGAGTGTGTGTTAGTTCACAAGCTATTCCATTGTTCAAGAGTAATTTGCCTTTCTATAATCTCCTCCGCCTCCCGAATCATCATCCGTAGCTGAGGGACAGAATACTCCTCATTAGAGGGAATCGTTAAGCGATACTCCTGATAAATCATAAACTGGTGTTTACTTCCAGAAAAAGGGCCCGAAAAGCCTAGCTGTTGTAATTTCTGGATGAACTCTCGACGCTTACAAGGTGTCCAACGGCTCAAGGCTAGGCTCCTGATTTAAATCAATATTGTCAATGACGGGCATTTGATGTCGCAATTTCAACCCTAGCAAAATCCAGTCTTCCAAAGTTGATCGCAACTCATTTTGACACTCTTTTAAAGTTGAACCAAAGGCGATGACTCCCTTGCAAACTGGAATTTTACCTACAAAGCTATGATCTTCAAGTTTGTCATACATAGCCTCTGTCATTGCTTTGTCAACGTATTCGCTCAGAATGAATTTTACAGTCATTGAGTTTCCTTTTGCTTGTCGAATATTAGAATCTCCTTCACAGTTACATCCATTATATTTGTTTTTGTCAAGTTCCGGCATTTAGATTTCCGCAAAATGTTTTTGCAATAAATCGTGAATAAATCGATAACGCCGATCGCCCGTTTTTTGCAGCAACAGGCGATCGCTTGCAGCATCGAGAAAACGCCTGTAATCCCAAGGAATGTAGCCCTTCGACCACAGCACGAGGTGCAATATAAACCTTTCAATCCCCGGAATTCCCGGCAAAAAAGCACTAATTACCGCCGCAACAGCACCCGCAATCAATCCCCAAATCGACCCGGAGACTAGGGTGGCAATTAATCCCAAAATCACCCAAATCAGCCCGCCAACCAGCTTAACTCCAAACTGATACTTGCGCCGTTCCTGGTCTGTTTGCAGCCAGTTAGACGGTATGCGATCGAGGTAAAATTCTTGAATTCCTTGCTGTTCCATCCTTCTCGCCAACCATCCCAGCCAGTGGCGAATTTGTTCGGGCCGCAGTTCCTTGCTTCTGGGATACTGCTTGACTTCCCCGGTCATTTGGTGGCGGATGTAGGCAGTTAACAGATATTTACGCTGTTCTTCTGCGGAAGTTATGCGCTTCCAAGATTCGATTAAAATATCGTCGTAAGCCAGAGCCATCATGCTCAAAAGCAAGGGAACTTTTGCTAATTTCAACAACTCCGGTTCGCGCTCAATGCTGTACCAAAGTTCGCGGCTTCTAGCTTCTAGCAAATAATTTTGAATTTGAGTTTCTGTCAGAGGTTTCAATAAAACCGCTGCTTGCAGGCGAAATCTAGTCTGGCAGTTTTTGTAAGCTTCAAAACTGCTGCAAGCTACTAAATGTTTTGGTTTAAATTCGCTTTCCACAAACTGATTGATTGCTTGAATGCAGATATTTTGGCGGTGGGTTTCCACTTCGTCCAAGCCGTCGAGGAGAGGCAGCAATTGTTGCTCGGCAAGCCATTTTTTGCCGACAGCAGGAGAGATGCCGTATTTGAAGTGAAGTTGAGCAATTAACCAATCTGCGATCGCCCCGGATTCTGCTTTCCACGATCCGAGTTCAAACAGCACCGGTACTGGCAAACTAGCATCTTTTTGGGCGCGGGAAATTAACACCCGAGCTAATTCTAGCAGGGTTGTAGTTTTGCCTGCACCCGTCGCTCCCAAAATTACCAATTTGCCGTTGGTACGATCGAACACTTGAGAAATGCTAGCTTTGGGAGGAAGCCGAAAACTCGGACGGTTGCCGGCTTTCACTTCCACATCCCAACAGCGGTTAACACCCGTTGGCGGCGAGTCTTGACTGAGGTTAGCGTGCACAGCAGCGTGCAAAGACTGCGATCGCCCTGCTTGGACTTCCTGCTTCACCTCCTTCAACAATCGATCGCGAGGCGGTTGTAATCTGTGAGGAATCAATTTTGACATTTTATGTACCTCGCGCTGAACGCTTACTTTCGTAAATTTGCGCGCAAATAACCCAGAGCAAGATTACCATCAGTATAGGCGTCCAGTATATATTGACTCAAATTATTGCGACAATTATGGATCTGAAATTTTATCTAAAAATCCTGACCTGTGGCCCGCACTAGGTATTTCCACTATAAATTAACTGGCGATCGCCCCAACTCCCAAACAAAAATTATCAGTATAGATACAGAGAGGGTTTTTTATGTCATTTACGAAGGGTCAAATCATCACAGTAAGCTTAGCAGGACTGGCAACAGCGGTAGGAGTGGCTGCTGCAACTATACAGTCGGGTGCGCTCGAACAATCCAATCCCCCCCTTGCACAATCCCCGGCATCCACCAGAAACCCGATTGCAGCGCCGACGAACAATCCCGAATCTCGGCAACCAGAATCTCTGCAAGCACAAACTCAAGCTGCGGAATCTCCGAAATCCCAACCTGCAAAAACCCCGGTAGTTGAATCCTCGCTAGTTGCAGGAGTATCGCAGGAAACAGTTGGGCCAGTAGTTGTCACACCGCCAAATTCGGGTTGCAAAATCACCCAGGCTGTAGTCAGCGATCCGAATCCACCGCTAAATGTGCGATCGCTCCCGCAAGTAAGCGGCAGCAAAATAGTAGGAAGCCTTAATAATAATACCTTTGTTTCAGTCGCCGAAGAACAAAACGGTTGGCTGCGAATTACCGATCCAGTTCCCGGTTGGATTGCCAAAAACCGCACCGAAAGCAGTTGTTCTAACGTCAACCAGCAGATTAATTTTCTGCCGGGAGGAGATGAGGCGATCGTCAAAGGTCGAATTATCGGCGGCGGCAGCCACTCTTACCGGATTCGGGCCGCCAAGAATCAAACAATGACTGTTAGGAATCGGAAAGATGTTTTCCCGCAAATTATAACTCCTGGCGGCCAACTTTTAGCAGGAGCTCCTTATCAAGCCAATGAAACAGAGTGGAGTGGAAAAATGCCAGTAACAGGCAATTACACATTACAACTCGACTCAAATTTCCGGGGATACGAATACGAATTTTCGGTTAAATTGCGATAATTTCCCTGACATCTGTGGGGACACGGCAGTGCCGTTTCCTACCAGAGTCTGCGACTTTTAATAAATATCGCAACCGCCAAGACGGTTAAGACATTTTTGAACGGTGAAACCCTTGCCGTGGCTGCATTTTCCTTCTTCCTTCTTCCTTCTTCCTTCTTCCTTCTTCCTTCTTCCTTCTTCTATAGTATAATTAAGGAATCGCCCCAAGCGATATATCGAGAATCGCAAACTTCTGCCAATCTTCTGAATCAAAGTGCCACCATTCAGTTGTTATACCGATAAATCCGTGTTTTTTCATCGCATCCTTAAGCACTTGACGATTTTTCCGAGATTGCGCGCTGCCGCCTCGATAATCTGCGTGAGCTTTTTCGGTAAAATCGTCATAAGGAGTTGGCATTTCTAATTCTTTGCCAGTGCGATCGACTAAAGTTAAATCCACAGCCGCACCGCGATTGTGCCGCGAACCCCTAGCAGGATTAGCAACATAGCGCGGATCTGGCAAAAATTCCCACATTTGCTCAGTCACATAGAAAGGCCTGTAGCAATCGTAAACTTTCAAACCCAATCCGATTTTTTCCAAATCTGTTTGAACTAGCGCTAATTTTTGAGCGACAGAACTTCTCAAAGCGCATTTTGCTTGAGAGTAAAGCTTTCGTTTCAAGAAATTGTTCGCAGTGGCGTAGCGGATATCGAGGCGAATGTTGCGATTTACGGTGCGGATGTCAACAAGTCGCGCCCAACTGGGCAGTTGACTCATGAAAATGCTTTCAGGTACTACTGGGTTTGGTTCTGGTTGGATAATTTGCACTTGTGGCGGCTCCTGGGCGCGAATAGATGTTGTATAATTCAGTGTGGTTGTAGATAGTAAGACAAGGATAAATATAATTAGATATTTTGCAAATCGACTAATTTTCATAAATCTGTTAATTTGAGGTTTTATATGGGTTTTCACAATTCATATCTTCGGGGATTTTCGCGTTTTTCGTCTTGTCTGCCAGCCCGCCATACCGACAAGGGTTGAAACCCCTGTCTCATAGCTAAAGTCCTCTGAAGAGGACTGAAATATTTCTCTAAAACTTTTATTTTATGAGTATTTCAGTCGGTTTTAACCGACTTTAGCTATGAGACGGGGGTTTCAACCCCCGGCGGACTGTGGGACAAGCGCGAGAACGCTCGATCTCTTCTCTGTCTGTGAGTAATTTTTAATTGTTAATTCTCCTCAAATTCCCAAGCGCTGATACACTAAATCTAAGTGCCTCAATTGATACTGCGGATCGAAACAATCATCAATTTCTTTGGTCGTCATCTTAGCTGTTACCCGATCGTCCTTAGCAATCAAATTGTAGAAATTGCCTTCAGATTTGTTCCAAGCTTCGTGAGCACAAGATTGCACAATTTTGTATGCGTCTTCGCGACTCGTGCCTTTTTCTACTAAAGCTAACATCACGCGCTGGCTGAAGATAACTCCGCCGTAAAGATTCATGTTTCGCTTCATATTTTCGGGATAGACTAGCAGGTGTTTTACTAAGTCTGTGGTTTCTACTAACATGAAGTGAGTAACAGTGGAACTGTCGGGCAAAATCATCCGTTCTACGGAACTGTGAGAGATGTCTCTTTCGTGCCAAAGCGCTACGTTTTCTAAGGCTGCGACGGCGTTGGCGCGGACAATTCTCGCCATCCCCGTGAGTCTTTCGGAGCGAATTGGGTTGCGTTTGTGGGGCATGGCAGATGAGCCTTTTTGCCCTTTGGAAAAGAATTCTTCGACTTCGAGAACGTCGGTGCGTTGCAGGTTGCGAATTTCGACTGCAAAACGCTCGATCGATGCTGCTAACAGTGCTAAGGTTTGGACGTATTCGGCGTGTCGATCGCGCGAAATGACTTGAGTCGATGCACAATCGGGCTCGAGTCCGAGGTTTTGGCAGGCGATCGCTTCAATTCGCGGGTCAATATTAGCATAGGTTCCGACTGCGCCGGAGATTTTGCCGACTGCGATCGACGATCGCAAATTCACCAATCTTTCACGGCTGCGAAACACTTCCGCCAGCCATCCAGCTAGTTTAAAGCCAAAGGTGATGGGTTCGGCGTGAATTCCGTGCGATCGGCCCACCATCACGGTATTGCGATGCTGTTGAGCCTGATAGCGAATAGCTTGACTCAATTCTTCGACACGTTCTAACAAGATATCAACGCTAGCGACTAATTGCAGCGCCAAAGCCGTATCGAGCACATCGGAACTGGTTAAGCCGAGGTGAATGTAGCGGCCGGCATCGCCTACATATTCGTTGACATTTGTCAAGAAAGCGATCATGTCGTGGCGAACTTCGGCTTCAATTTCGAGGACTCGTTTCGGGTCAAAATTAGCCTTAGCTTTGATTTCTTCGACTGCGGCGGCGGGGATGTAGCCGAGTTCGGCTTGAGCTTCGCAGACAGCGATTTCTACTTGTAGCCAGCTTTTGAGTTTGGCGGTTTCAGTCCAGATGTTGCCCATTTCGGGCAAGGTGTAGCGCTCTATCACGGTTGGGAATTGGGGAATGCGATCGTCCTATTGTACCGCTATGTGGCACTGGGGATAGGTCGGGTTGGCGGGGGCGAATTTCCCAGAAATGTGACACATCGTCCGTAGACGGATAGTCCGCAGAGACTGAGAATTGGCAGATGAGTCGATCGAAACAGAAGATTCTGCGTGCTTTAGGTCATCTCGTCAGGCAACGCAGGACAGTGTTAGGAATTTCGCAAGAGGAACTAGGAATGCGCGCTAACTTAGACCGCACTTATATATCTGGAGTAGAACGCGGAGTCAGAAATCCGTCCATAACTGCAATTGTAAGTCTGGCTAGCGGCTTAGGCACAACAGTTTCCAATCTTCTCGAAAAACTAGAAATAGAAGCCGAAAATATAGAGTGAGCAATCAAGATTTAGCAAGCACAATTAAAGCTCAATTCAAACAAAACTCAACGCAATTAAAAGTCTTGAATCTCCTCTCAGACCAACAATGGCACTGTCGGGAGTGCGAAGGAAAACAGATCGCGTCAGGTCAATATGCTGGTGGCGGGGGGATTCAGGGATTGCAGCGCGGAACCAGGAAGCGCCCCGGTCTGGTTATTGAAAGAGAAAAGAGGTACTGTCCAACTTGTCAGGGAATACGCTTGGGCGATCGCTGGACAGGAGAGATAAAATCAGCAAATTCTGCTGCTAATATACCCGCTTCTCTAGTACAAAGAATACTCGAAGTTTCAGCTTATACAGATGTAATCGAACAGAGGAAACGAGCAGCGCATGAATTAGTAATTGACCATAGATTCCCGATGGAACGCTGGGGAGAAAATGAGCCACCACACCTGACATCTATGAGCGAACCTGAAATAAAGAAAAAATTTCAGTTGCTCAAGAAGGATACGTCAGGCAATCACAATCTTCTAAAATCTCGAAGTTGCGAACGCTGCATCAAAACAGGAAAAAGGGGAGAACCTTTCGGTATCAGCTTTTGGTATAAAGGAGGCGAAGATTGGCCTTCCATACATCAGCGTGGTGCTGAAGCTGAGGAAGGCTGCGTCGGATGTGGCTGGTATGATTTTGAAACTTGGAGAAATGCTCTCAATCAAAAACTAGCTGAATCTGCTCCTGACGGTTAATAATAAGTTTGCTAGGTTTATTCAAAGCAATATCAGTCAAGTAGGGAACAAGTGCCAAGCCAAGACACTCTGCTAAGCGCGGCGGCACGGCATTTCCAATTTGCCACATTGCCTTTTTCATCGAGCCTTCAAAAATAAATGAATCCGGGAAAGTTTGCAATCTAGCCATTTCGCGGGCAGAAATAACGCGATTAAGATAAGGATGAATATGAGTGCCGCCGTGATTTTCTTTCACAGTCATGCTCGGTTTCCCCGGATACTGTCGCTTGAAAGCATCTGCATAACTCTCGTACAAAGAACCTCCCGGCGGAACTTTAGCAAGTCTTTCCATATACTCAGCAGAATGGCGAGTCCACTCGTGATTAATTTCTGGTATACGAGTATACTCTGGTAAATTATCAATTGCTGACTCAATTGGTGTGTATTGTTCAGACAACAATTGTGGCTTGGGATAGGGATTTGGCATCCCAAATCTGTTAGCAATAAAAATAGCTCGCGGCCTGATTTGCGGAACTCCATAGGCGGCTGATTCCAGCACCGCAACGGAAACGTGGGGATAGCCAATTTCCTCAAACGCCTCGCAAATCGCTTGCCTGACAGCCCCTTTCTGTATCGTCAGAATTCCCGGCACATTTTCCATCACAACGTACCAGGGACGTATTTCCGAAACGATGCGGACAAACTCTCTAAACAGGCGGTTTCGAGGGTCGTTGGGGTCGCGTTTTCCAGCAACTGAGAAACCTTGACACGGCGGCCCACCTACAACAAGATGAACTTCCGGTGAACCAATTTGAGCGAGCAACTTTTGGGAATTTAAGTTTTTGATATCGTCGCAAAAGTGATGACAATCAGGAAAGTTTTTTGTATGAGTTGCCGAGGCGATGGGATTAATTTCAACGCTTGCTACTGGTCTAAAACCTGCTTGCAATAAACCTTGTGTCATTCCGCCAGCACCACAGAAAAGATCTACAAATCTATAGTCTGAGGCGGAGATTGACTGAGATTCAACATCAATAAAAATTTTATAAGGATCGGATTCGTCTGCTTCTAGTTCGCGTTGGATGCGTTCGTAACGCCCTAGTTTTGCTTGCTTCGGCTTTTTTGCAGGAATTGTCTCTTCCTTATTTGAGAATAAAGACAGTTGTATTGCTTCCATTTTACATTGGTTTACGGTATCATATCTATTGTACGGTACGGAACGAACGGAAGCATCCCAAATTAGTACAAGCTATTATCATAGCTGGCAAAGACGGAAATGATGCTAAACTATATTTAGAGAAGTTAGTCAACTTTGCAGAAGCTGAAGGAGATAGAAGAATGAATAGCCATTACAGTCTCATCATCCAGTGGTCAGAAGAAGATCGACTTTTTGTTGTCAGCTTACCTGAGTTTACCGATATCATGCAGCCTTGCACTCACGGAGACACTTACGAGGAAGCAGCAAAACACGGACAAGAATTGTTAGAAACCTTGATTGAGCTATATCAAGAAGATGGCAAACCTCTACCAGAACCTAAGACATTCGGGAAACGATTGCAGATTGCGTAAAGTTATTAATACCAACTCATGAATATTTCTCACAGCAGCGAAAACGAGGGTTATATTTCCGAAATGCGTCACAATCGCGAACTGACGACGCAGCAAGCTGCTGATATCATAAATGTATCGCGACCATTTCTTGTCAAGTTGCTAGATGAAGGAGCAATTCCTTATATCAAAGTAGGTTCCCATCGGCGGATTCAATTTAAGGATTTAATCATTTACAAAGAACATCGCGACAGAAAGCGCCGTAAACTATTAGATCAGCTAATCGAGATGACTGAAGAAGCTGGTTTATACGAAGAATAGGATTAATTCACTTTTTAAAGCGATGAAAAAACGTAAAATTTTAGAAAAGGTGCTATCTGGGTCAAAAAACATCAAATTTAATGAAATGGTGACACTGATTGAAGCCTTTGGCTTTAGTCTGGCGAGAGTCAGTGGCAGTCATCACATATTCAATCATCCTGAAGTGCCGGAAATCATTAATATTCAAAATAAGAAAGGCGAGGTGACACCCTATCAAGTCCGTCAATTCTTAGCGATAATCGAGGAATACGCTCTCACAATAGAGGATGATGAACCATGAAAGACTATCACATCAATATTTTTTACAGCAACCAAGATGAAGGCTACATTGCCGATATTCCTGATTTAAAATACTGTTCCGCTTTTGGCGAAACGCCAGAATCAGCTTTGCAGGAAGTACAGATTGCTAAAACAGCATGGCTGGAAGCTGCAAAAGCTGCGGGAAAACCCATTCCCGAACCAAAATATAGACGGCTCTCCTGAACTTGTGGTGATAATTTTATCTAATCAGAAAAACAAGCTAATACGCGATTTCTGAAATTATGAA
>NZ_JAUBWA010000092.1:0-30257 GCF_036702825.1 Microcoleus sp. A003_D6
TATCAGAGATAGAGCTTTTTTAATGGTACGCGGGGACTCCGCGAAACCTGGTACTATGTACCTAAACGCCCAAAAGACATCACCGCGCTCACGCGAGCAAACGCGGTGAGTTTGGGAACCTGAGTAATCAGGATATTAAGGTTGGAAAATCTTAAGAATCTCAGTCGCTGTCTTCGCTGAGAGTGTCAAAATCTTAATAAAGTTGTAGAATACAGCCATGTCTAAACGACTTACGATTGCCCAAGCACAGCAGCAGCTTCCCAACCTACTTCAAGAACTCACTGATGGGCCGATCGCGATCGCTCAAGATGGTGTTCCCGTTATGGTAGTAATCAGCTACAACCATTTGACTGAACTCCTCGAAACCTTGGATATTCTCACCGATATTGAATTCGTTACCAAACTTCGCCAAAGCATCACCCAAGCCGGCGAAGGCAAAACCGTTTCCTGGGAAAATGCTAAAGCCAAACTGGGACTATGAAAGGCGAAGCAAATTTAATCGAATACGACATCCAACTTACGCCGTTGGCACTAGAAATGTTGGCGGAAGTCAAAGATAGACGAGAACAGGAGAAACTGCGCGATCGCATCGATAAACTCAAAATTGAACCAGAGAAGCAAGGCAAAGCGCTTGTTGATAACTTATCGGGATTTCGCAGTATCCGAGCCGTTGGACAGCGCTATCGCATTGTTTACAAAGTTGAGCAAGATCGAGTTATGGTTGTTGTTGTAGGACTCGGTAGACGTAAAGATGGTGACAAAAAAGACATTTACTCCATCCTAGAAAAACTGTTAGATATATAACAGAATTACCTCCCAATCCATAAGTCCTGAGTTAGAAATGGGGCAACCTGTGTTGCCACACTCCTCCTAAAAACCCAAATCCACCGCAATTCTGTGCGCGCAAGCAAACCCCGAAAACGCCACCGCATTTAAACCCTGTCCGGGAAACGTACTGTCGCCCACACAATACAAACCAGGCATAGAAGTTCGATTAAACGGCATACCCAGCAAACCCATTAACTTCTGTCGCGGAATCGGCCCGTAAGTTCCGTCTTCGCGCCCCAAAAAACGGCGGTGAGAACGCGCTGTCCCCACTTCCATATAATCCAAACCGGCATCTAAACCGGGAAAAATCTTTTCTAATCTTTCAATAATTCTACCTCCCGCCTCTTCCTTTTTATCCTCGTATTCCTGCTGCGAAAGTCCTTCCCACTCTTCCATCCAACTCGACGTAAAAGCGTGAACGATGTGATATCCGGAGGGAGCTAAATCCGGGTCTAGCACTGTCGGAACTGACACCAAAACAGTTCCCTCCGCCGCTTCCATTTTGTCCCAATCTTCTAACAAAATGTGGTGGCAGGCTGTACCGGCAGGGATGACGTTTGCTTCGACTCCCAAATGCAAACTCAAGAAACTGGGGGCTTTTTGATAGCGCTGCTGCCATTTTTTCTCGCTAGCGGGCATTTCTTCTGCGGGCAGCAATTTCTCGAAAGTATCCCACCGCGTGGCGTTAGAAACTATCCTATGAGCCCGGTAAACTTCGCCGGTTGCTAATTCGACTCCGACAGCGCGGCCGTTTTCTGTGATAATTTTTTTCGCCTTAGCTTTGTATTGAATTTTCCCGCCGCATTTTTCTAATCCTTCTACTAATTTCTGGGCAATTTGACCGACTCCGCCTTTGGGATAATTTATGCCGCCGTAATGTCTGTCGGAAAATACCATTCCGGCGTTAATCATCGGCGTCAAGTCTGCGGGTACTACAGACCAGTAGTAGCATTCCATGTCGATAAATTTCAGCAGCGTAGGGTCTTTTATGTAGCGCCGCGCAATGTCGCCCGTATTTTGAGGCAGATATTTTACTAATCCCAAACAGGCTAAAGGATTTTGAAAAAAGACTCGAACCAGATATCCGGGTTCTTCTAGGGATAGCAATTCCATCCCGTTGAGGCAGTTGAAGACGTTCCAGCATTCGCCGTAAAATTTGTGGATTCCTTCGCGTTCGTGAGGGAACCTATCAGCTAATTCTTGCAAGTATTTCTCATAAGGCTGGGGAACTTCTAGATCCAAGCCGTCGGGTAAGTGATAGTGAAGCTGTACGGGGTCGGGAATAGTTTCTAGGGTGACGTTGACGGCTTTCAGGGCGCGGGTGAGGAGGTTGGTGGTGCCGCGCTGTCCGAAGCCAAAAATCATGGAGGCCCCGACATCAAATCTGTAGCCTTCTCGATCGAAATATCCAGCGCTACCCCCAGGAATCGTGTAGCTTTCGAGTACCAAAACTTTGGCTTTCTTAGCGGCTAGCTGGGTGGCTGTCACGAGTCCGCCAATGCCGGAACCGATGACAATTACATCAAACTTTTGCTCTGTCGGGCGGGAGTTGGGAGAAAATAACTGGGATTGGGTAGGAGCTGACATTAGGTTAAAAATCTTAATATTTCTATAATATTACAGTCGATCGCTCCCCAAGCAAGAAGTTCGGCAACGAGCAATGTACGCGATGTAACGGATGGAAGGAAGAAGGAATATTTTCCCAATTCTCCCCCTCTCTCTCTCCCCCTCTCCCCCTCTCCCCCTCTCCGATGCCCCATGCCCCTGTTTCGCCAAAAAAATGCGGGAACAGTCTACCATTGCCGACTGCCCCCGTCTGCCGATCCTTTGAGAGGAGAACACTAAAAACTACTATAGGGTTATTGCTAATTAATGTCAATACTATTGGAAAAATATTTCAATAAGCTCTCGGAGGTCGATCGGCGAAGGGGTTCTAACTCACCGAAGAGCAGCATTCTCAAGAACAGGCAAGATGCCTGTTCCACAAAGAGTGAGTTTTCTTGTGGGGAGTAGGGGTTGGGCATCCTGCCCGCCCGTGAAAGGCTTATTAATAATGGTGCAAGATGTCAGTTCTAACCGACGGCTGTGCTTGTGGCAATAGTCCGGCAGTCGGGCGGGGGTTTGAACCGCAGCGGCAATCTTGAAAATGGTGCTCTTCGGTCGATTCTCACTCTCTGGCTTGTATGCGCCCTCAATGATGTGATAAGTTGCACAGAGCGATCGATCGCCCGTTGGCGAAGCTTGCAAAAGACGATCGACCGCACCGCATAAAATCCCTCAAACCTAGCAATCTTCCCAATTTTATAATGTCCCTGCAACTGCGCGTTTACGTTCCCCCGCATCCGTTAATTAAACACTGGCTGGCTGTTGCCCGCGACGCCGCCACCCCCTCGGTACTTTTTCGTTCTGCGATGACAGAATTGGGAAGGTGGCTGGCTTACGAGGCAATTAGAGATTGGCTGCCGACAGTGGAAACCACAGTGCAGACGCCTTTGGCAGAATGTCCGGCGACTTTTATCAACCCGGAAGCTCCGCTAGTTGTGATACCGATTTTGCGGGCGGGTTTGGCACTGCTGGAAGGAATTCAGACGGTTGTGCCGCTGGCGTCGGTTTACCACCTCGGCATGGCAAGAAATGAGGAGACGCTGGAACCGACTTGTTATTTGAACAAAATGCCGGCGCAGTTTAACCCCCAAACGCGGGTGATAATTAGCGAGCCGATGCTGGCGACTGGCGGCACGATTGTGGCGACAATGCAGGAATTGACTGCACGGGGAATTGACCCAAACTTGATTCGGATTATCTCTGTGGTAGCTGCCAAGCCAGCTTTGCAGAGGCTGAGTGCAGAGTACCCGAGTTTGAATATTTACACGGCAACGATCGACGAAACACTCAACGAACAGGGTTTTATTGTACCTGGTTTGGGTGATGCGGGCGATCGAACTTACGGTACATGAAGCGAGTCAGTCAGTCAATTTTAGATTTTAGATTTTAGATTTTAGATTGACTCGGCAGATAACTGTGGGGCTTGTATCCCTTTTGGGGTGAGATGAGTTGTTTCAGGAATCATTTGCTGAAATCTCCGGCGAAAAAGATGACCCTGGTTTGGTAAAAGCAGGCACAGAGAAAGTTAGAATCAAAAGTACAAGTCAAAAATAAATAGCGTTTAGCACTCATTGCCCGTGAAACTTGATTCTGTACCGCCAAGCTTGTCTGCTTCTGACTCAGTAAACCCTAATTACGATTTGCCACAACAGGTACAAATACAAATAAAAGAGGCTTCAGAGATTTGTGCTGCTTTAACCCCAAAGCCGGCTGAACTTTCAGTGAGTGCAAATCCCGATATTTGTCAGGAAGAAAAGAAACTGAAGTCGAAGCACTGGGCAATTTTTGCCTCGACTTTTGCAACTATTTTTTTGGCTGAAATTGGAGACAAAACTCAGCTCGCGATTTTGCTGATGACGGCTGAATCTCGGAATCCTTGGATTGTGTTTGCCGGTGCGGGTTCGGCTTTGATAGCAACCAGTTTGCTGGGAGTTTTGCTGGGAAGGTGGCTGGCTAGTCGGATTGCTGCGAGAACTTTGGAGAGAGCAGCAGGAGGGATTTTGCTGGCGATTTCGGCGGTTCTGCTGTGGGAAGTGCTGGGTTAATTGTTAGCAATACTGATGAAATTAAGCACTTTATATGGGTAAGGTGCGCAGTGCGCACCCTACAGATACTGAACTGATAACTGAAAAAAATATGGACTGGCAACTTTTGGGAATAGCTTTTATTACAGTGTTTTTGTCAGAATTAGGAGACAAAAGTCAATTAGCTGCGATCGCCCTGGGCAGCAGTTGCAACTCGCCGCGGGCTGTATTTTTCGGCACGGCATCGGCGCTGCTGCTGGCGACTTTTATCGGCGTTTTAGTTGGCCAAGGCACGGCAGAGGTATTGCCGGAGCGACTGGTAAAGGCGATCGCAGCGATCGGATTTGCGGTGATGGGCTTGCGCCTGCTGTGGCCAAAATCTGAATTATCTGATGTGTCAGAAGAATCCGAATAAGAGGAAACGGCAGTGTCGTTTCCCTACCGCAATTCATTAGACCTCTTGCAAAAATCCTTTTAATCAAATTCTGGAACGGGCTCTCCGGCCCATTCCACAAGAAAAAAAATTTTGTGGGATGGGCATCTTGCCCGTCCTAATTTTTATGGTTGATTAAACTTGGTTTTGGTAGCACCAGCCGAGCAGCGTAGCGCCCACAGCCAACTTCAACGCTTCCAAGCCAAAATAGCCTTGGTGCAGTAGATTCATCCCGGCGGGCACTTCTGCTGCGTCAGCGAACAGATTTAGCTGCATTCCCAAGGCGCTCATTTGAGGTGTCAGAGCGTAGGTGTCAATCACGGCGATCGCCAGAAGTACCAATGATAATAAGATTGCTGTGCGGCTGCGCTTCCCGAAGTCACCGAGTAAATTGCTCAAAACCATCAAACCCGTTGCCACCAAGCCCGAACAAATTAACTCAACGCGGTTGAATCCCCAGAACATCAAATTTCCGGCTGTTGCAAACTCGGGAGATGTCATCATGCCCGATACAAAGAAGCTGGGCATAATTACTAGATCGATAATCACGCTACCGCTGAGCCAGAAAATTAAGGCTACCATGACAATTGCTTGCCAGCGGGGTCTGATTGATTCCACTCTCGATGTAGTAATAGCTGTCATATAATTAGACCCTCTAAATTTTTTTCTGCCTTTTCTAGAGCTTAACTAACTTTTTCCTCAAATCGTGTTAAGTATTTTTAAATTAACGGTAAATTTTGTGTAACAGACCCTGAAGAATTGTTAAGCTAACTTATGTTTTTTATCACCTCCGTTAACTAATACTAATTCGGAAAAAGTAGGGAATAAATTAATAATTACTCACAGGACTTACGCACTGCGACCAAAGACATCGGTTTTTGACCGCGATTAAAAGCTATAACGTATGTTCATAAAAAAAAACCGGGTTTCTGCGTCCACGACTAACTCCTAATTTAAGTGTATATGCCTAAACTTCAATTATCATCTTGGTTGCCCCATCTCCCGCCTCAAGTCTGGATTCTTGCCGCCGGCAGATTACTCTCCCAAAGCGGCACCGGTTTTACTTTATTTTACGCGCCGATCTTTTTTGTCGATCGCGTCGGTTTATCTGCAACTGCTGTTGGCATCGGTTTGGGTAGCGGTTCAATTTCGGGAATATTGGGGCGCGTTTTGGGCGGTTCTTTTTGCGATTCCAAATTTTGGGGAAGGCGGCGAACTTTATTGCTGGCGGCAATTATTTCTGCTGTGGCTTCTTTTGTACTGGCGGCGACTAATGATTTTGCTGGTTTAGTTGCGGGCAATTTACTGATGGGTTTGGGTGTGGGTTTGTATTGGCCTCCAACCGAGACGATGGTGGCGGATTTAACCGAGGGCGAACAGCGACAGGAAGCTTTTGCTTTGACGCGACTAGCTGATAATTTAGGTTTGCAAGTTGGGATTATTTTGGGGGGTTTATTGATTGAGGTAACGGGTAATTATCGATCGCTCTTTATTATTGATGGTATCTCGTTTTTAGTGCTGTTTGCGGTAGTTGCGATCGCGATCGCCGAAACCTACAAACCAGCTAATTCAGCGGATAGAGACAAACAAAATCTGAAAAATGGCTGGATGGTGGCGCTGAGCGATCGAAGTCTTCTAGTCTATGCTTTAGTAAATACTCTTTTCACTCTATACATTTCCCAAATCCAAACCACGATGCCGCTGTACTTTAGCAAGTTTGTGCAGGTGGGGACATCGGGAACGGGTTTTTCAACAGGTACAATTACCGTTTTGTTTGCTTTTAGCACGTTTTTAACTGTGGCTTTGCAACTGCCGGTTGTTAAAGCTTTGAGGCCATTTTCCCATCCTAAAGCTTTGATGATTTCTGCGCTGCTGTGGGGAATGGGATTTATCGCGATCGGCTTGACGGGAATGGCTGCAACTGGCAATCTATTTTTAGCTGTTTTAGGCTTGAGCTTTTTGTCGGTTGCGACTGTTGCTTATACGCCTTTTGCTTCGGCTTTGGTGGTGGATTTAGCGCCGGAGTCTTTGCGCGGCGTGTATTTGGCGGTTAATTCTCAGTGTTGGGCGATCGGGTATTTAATCGGGCCGCCGCTGGGCGGTTTGGCTTTGGATCGGGGTAAATGGGCGGCGGATAATTTTTGGTTGGGTTTGGCTGTTAGTGTGATTGCGGCTGTGGTTATTTTGCAAAAGCTCGATCGAATGTTAAAAAATAGCAGTCATTAGTTATTAGTCATTAGTCATTAGTCATTAGTCAGCAGTCATTAGTCAGCAGTCATTAGTCTTTTGTTAATGCTACCAATGCCCAATGCCCAATGCCCCATGCCCCATGCCCCATGCCCAATAACCAATAACTAATTTATTTTCGCCGATCGCCCAATTTGCGGTAAACCGCCCTCAAATCAACTTGATGGTGAGCCAAAGCAACCAAAGCGTGATAAAATAAGTCCGCAACCTCTCCAGCGATCGCCTCTTTGTCGTCATCTTTGCAAGCCATCACAACTTCCGCCGATTCTTCGCCAATTTTCTTGAGAATCTTGTTGTCGCCGCCCGCCAACAATTTGCAAGTATAAGAAGTTTCGTTCGGGTTGTCGCGCCGATCGCAAATTACCTCAAATAATTGAGATAACATATCCCCGGGCGGCGGTACAATTTCTCCGTCAACTTGGTGAAAACAGCTTCTTTCGCCCGTGTGACAAGCAATATCTCCGACTTGTTCCACTGTCACCAACAACGCATCGCTGTCGCAGTCGTAACGCAGCCCTTTGACATTTTGAACGTGTCCCGAAGTCGCGCCTTTGGGCCACAATTCGGAACGAGAACGACTCCAAAACCAAGTTTGGCCGGTTTCCAGGGTTTTTTGCAGCGACTCCCGGCTCATCCATGCCATCATCAACACAGTACCGTCTAAGTAATCTTGGACGATCGCCGGCACTAAACCGCGATCGTCGTAACGGATCTTTTCAATTGGGATCGATCGGCTCAAACTAGACACATCACTAGCAGACATAATTTTATTTCAACTATGTAATATACATTAACGCTTTCCTGCCGGATTTTTTTTTATTAACCGCAGAGAACGCAGAGGACGCAGAGGAAGAGAAGAGAGGAGATTGAGGAAGTGATGGACAAATTGTCAAGAACTATTTTACAAAAAATTACACTTTAGGGCTAGGAGTGCTAGTGCGACAAAGCCTAAAAAACCCAAGCTAGTATTGCTACTCATTGGTTTGTACCATAAAATCTACTAGAATAGTTTCTTTGAATAGACCTAACCTTTATGCTGAACTGGCTATAAAATTATTCTACCAACAACAGACATTCACTAAGGAGAAAACATTGGTTTCCACAACCTTGAAAACCACCAAATCAGAAGAAATTTTTGCCGCCGCCCAGAAGTTGATGCCCGGTGGCGTCAGTTCCCCCGTCCGCGCCTTCAAATCTGTAGGCGGACAGCCCATCGTCTTTGACAGGGTAAAAGGAGCCTACATTTGGGATGTTGACGAAAACCAATACATTGACTACGTAGGCACTTGGGGCCCGGCCATCTGCGGCCACGCCCACCCGGAAGTCATCAAAGCCCTGCACGAATCTTTAGAAAAAGGTACGAGTTTCGGAGCACCTTCGCTGTTGGAAAACGTGCTCGCCGAAATGGTCATCGATGCCGTTCCCAGCATTGAAATGGTGCGATTTGTCAATTCTGGCACCGAAGCCTGTATGGCCGTTTTGCGGCTGATGCGAGCTTTCACCGGGCGCGACAAACTGATTAAATTTGAAGGCTGCTATCACGGACACGCCGATATGTTCCTGGTGAAAGCAGGTTCCGGCGTCGCAACTCTAGGTCTTCCCGACTCCCCGGGCGTCCCGAAATCCACTACTGCCAATACCCTCAACGCTCCCTACAATGACTTAGAAGCAGTCAAAGCTTTATTTGCCGAAAATCCCGGCGAGATAGCAGGCGTAATTCTCGAACCAGTGGTGGGGAATGCCGGTTTTATTACCCCGGATGCAGGTTTTCTCGAAGGTTTGCGGGAAATTACTAAAGATAACGGTGCTTTGTTGGTGTTTGATGAAGTAATGACCGGTTTCCGTATCGCCTACGGCGGAGCTCAGCAAAGATTCGGTGTCACCCCGGATTTAACAACTTTGGGTAAAGTTATCGGCGGCGGTTTGCCGGTGGGAGCTTACGGCGGACGGCGCGATATTATGGGGATGGTGGCTCCTGCTGGGCCGATGTATCAAGCGGGTACGCTTTCGGGAAATCCTTTGGCGATGACTGCTGGGATTAAGACTTTGGAATTGCTGCAAAAACCCGGCACTTACGAACAGTTGGATAAGATTACCAAAAAACTGTCCGACGGATTGCTAAAAATTGCTAAGGAAGCCGGACACGCTGTTTGTGGCGGGCAAATTAGCGGGATGTTTGGCTTGTTTTTTGCGGCCGGCCCGGTTCACAATTACGATGATGCGAAGAAGTCGGATTTGACGAAGTTCAGCCGCTTTCACCGGGGAATGTTGGAGCACGGTATTTATCTGGCTCCTTCGCAGTTTGAGGCGGGATTTACTTCTTTGGCTCATACTGAGGAAGATGTCGATCGAACTTTGGCCGCTGCTCGCGAAGTGATGGCCAGTATTTAAGACTTTTTAGTCAGGAATACAAGTCTTTAACTCAGAGATCAAAAATTAAAGTCCTGACTGTTTTTTGCAGTCAGGACTTTAACGTAGGGGGCGAGAAACCGGGTTTCTACGAGATTTTCTGCTTAGTAACGAGAAATCTAGGAAGAAACCCGGTTTCTGAGCTCCTATTTTTTGCCATTACTTACTTACTTAATAACTAATGACTACTGACTACTGACTAATGACTACTGACTACTGACTACTGACTACTGACTAATGACTACTGACTACTGACTACTGACTGCTGACTGCTGACTAATTCACTCATTGAGAAACTCACCTTCACAGATAATCGAGTCTCTGTTCTCCAAATCTTCTTGACTCCAGATTGAGTTTAATGCTGCCGAACTTAAGGAAGTTGAAATTGTATTGTTTAATGTGGTGTTGTAGTATTCTGCCGCATTATTAAGTTCCACCTGCGGCGCTTCCTTGAAGTAGGAATTAATATCAGGCGTGCACCGCTGGGCTTGGTAGTATAAATAAGATTCAGCATTAATGCACATTACGTGGTAAAAATCCTTATTTGCCGCTGGAACATCTCCGAGTTTATAAAGCGCTAAACCCCGGTTGAGGTAAGCTTTAACATAGTTCGGATCGAGTTCCACTGCTTTGTCAAAGTCTTCAATTGCAAGCTGCATTTGTTTTAATTTATAGCGAACGCAACCTCTGTTATAGTACGCATAAACATTGTTTGGATCGATGCCGAGTGCAGTGTTGTAATCGGCGATCGCCTGCGTATTGTCTCCTAATTGGTGGTAAGAAAGACCGCGATTTATGTAAGCTTTGATATATCTAGGATTCAACCGCAGCGTTTCGTTAAAGTTCTCCGTTGCTGCCTCTTTTTCTCCCAAAAGGTAGTAAGCGCGACCCCGGTTGTAATAGGTTTTATAATTGTGGGAATTGATAGATATAGCTCGATTGTAGTCTTCAATTGCTTCTTCGTAATTTCCTAAATTAGCAAGTACGAGTCCCCGGTTGTTGTAGATAGCGTGGCTGTCAGGCTTGCTTGCTAAAGCGCGGTTGAGATCGTCAATGGCTTTTTCGTGTTCTCCGAGATGTCGCCAAGCATTGCCTCGATTCAAGTATGCCTCGAACAAATTAGGATTGATATCTAATGCTTGACTGAGGTCGGCGATCGCTTTTTGGTAGTCTTTCATGTAATAGTAAACCAAGCCGCGATTGTTATAGGCTTGGGCATCGGCGGGATTGACTTGCAGTATCCGATCGAAGTCTTCGATCGCCGCTTTGTAGTTTCCTTTTTTTGCGCTGTGCAAACCGCGTTTGGAAAAATGTTTGAGGTTCAATTGTTTGAGGTTCATAGGTCAACTTTCAGGATTGCTTGATTCTGGGAATTGATTCCTTTGCACTCAGTGTTGAGTTCGACAGGCGTTAATTTGTTGAAAGAGCATCCACCTGCACCCACAGTAACTCTTGATTTATTCCAGGAAATCTACCCGAAACAGGATTTTAGATTTATCTTAACAGCAGTTTGATGCTCTTGAGACACTCAGCACTCTCGGCTTGATTTACTTCCCGAGTTCGACGGCGTGTCATCTCAAGTTGTACTCAAAAGCCTAATTTTAGTTGCCATCCTGTGTTCTGTCCTGCGGGTGCGAGCGGCTGGCGACCAGGTATCAATTATTGCACGCACTTTCTCAGTGTAAACTTTATATCTTTTGGCTAAACTAAGCCTGAGTATTTCCCGCAGTACCCCTTTATAAACTAGAGAGGAGGAGAGAAAATAACGATCGGCTCTTATGACTCGGTTCTAACTGAAAAACGCCGACATACTGGATTATAAACTCGATAGTCGATAAATTCTTTGTGTGCAGCAATATCGGCAGCATAATTCGTTTGGTTGCCTGCAATCTTGATTGACACGGTTCCTCCACAACAACTGTTGCTTGTGCGCCCCCTAGCAGGCAGAGTGTTTAAGTGTCTAGGATCTAAATCAGGAACACTACCTGCACATTTGTTTGATAGTTGAGTACATAAAATATGAGCCATTGGCACAGAAGAAACTACACCTTCTACTATCTCCTCGCGGGGGTTGTCAAATCGCCCCCGACCCATCGAGAATACTACTAGATTTGGTTTGACTAAATCGCACAACTGCTGAGCAAATGCTTTGCCATCTGCACCGCCCGGTCTACCTCCATGATGTGGAAAAACCAAGATGTCAGCTTTCAATTCACTTCTTTCCTTTAGAAGTTCGTCTAATCCAACTTGGTCAATATCAGCACCTAATATAGCCACTCTATGAGTATTGTGAACGAGACCAATAACAGCCGATGTCGAGTTTGGATTCAACCGACGCTCGTCCACAGTTCTACCTACCCCACCAACCAGAGCTAATTGAGGAGTTGGGGCAAGAATTTCTACCATAACTTGACCCACATTCAACTGACCTGTTTTTGTTGTTGTCAGTTCACTTGAAAGTACTGTACCAAAACGTTGTTGTGCATCTGTTAAAGCAGTAATTAAGTCCTTCCAAATTTCAGTTTTCCTCAGTAAATCAGGGTTTAAATGTACATTATTAATTTTTATTGTTTCATTTGAAAGTAGGTTAATTATCCCTGCAATGTGGTCAGCATCAGCATGGGAAATTAAAATGTGTGAAATTTCTTGAATACATAGATTTTCCAGTGTTTCTATCAAGGTAACGCCATGGGCACAGTCAATAATTATTACGCCATTTGTATCTCGGAGAATAGCACAATTTCCATGACCAACATCTAAGATTATAAGTTCAGGTAAGCTCATCATTATCATCTAGCTCAGGTGCTAACTGGAATTTCTCAAAATAAAGATCCTCAGATTTATCAGCTCCTATATTAACATGAGCAAATAAACGGACACCTCGTTTTAGTGCGTGCTGTCGAATTTCTTCGGGAATAAGCACAGCCGGAAAACGAACAGCCTCATGGGGATTCCAACCAGGAACTATTGCATCTAGAACATCTTCCCCAGATTCTTTATCAGTATTGGTGATTCTTACTAGGGTTCTATGAGGTTTTCTGTTACTAGGGACTTGACCCCTAAGTTCTAAAACACAGTTTTCAATTCCTTGTTTTATAGTCGCAGCATTGGCTTCATCCCGACTCAAAAGCACGGGAATTTTGCGTCGCGACTTTCTAATAGAGACATTAGCATCTATTGCAGTGTACTGAGTGATGAGAATAGATGGAATTTTTAGATCGTACAATGCTGCCACTAATGTCGATCCAGAAAAATTAGTCCGCCCATAATTAGCCAAGCGATTGTCGCACAAGGCACCTTGAGCATTTTTCGCAATATACGATGCAAGTAGATTGACTTCACCGAAAGAGCCATCTAGTATTATAGGTTTAAAACCAGCAGCTTCTACATCCCATCTAGTTGATTCAGCTAAGTCTTTTTCATCATCAACTATTGCTATTGTATCGAGTAACATTGGTGGAGTCATCACAGTTAATTTCCAGAAAGCGGTAATTCTACAGCAAACTCGGCTCCTCCCAATTCGCCATTTGCGAGCGCGCGTACTTTCCCTCTCATATCTTTAACAGAATCTTTGACAATTGTCAAGCCAAAACCTGTACCACCAGGTGTAGTCGTGATACCGGGCAACCAAATTTCATCTAGTTCAATATCCTTGATTCCCAAACCATTATCTAAGACTTTTAGCCGGACGTTATTCCCTAAAATTTCAGTTCTGATAATTATTTGCCGTCCTTGATTGCGTGCGCCCTCAACCTGGAAAGCATTGATAGTATTTGTCAGCAGATTTGTCAGAATGGCTTCTACCAGAGCAATGCTGCCCCTGATGTGGGGTATTTGATTAACTTTTTCTGTTTTTATGTCTATTTTAGATTCTTTAAAAAAAGGTTGGAACAGTTCAACTGTATCGTCAATAACACTGTGGACATCTACTACACCAGAGCGACGCTTTTCTCGTTTTAATAAATGCAGCGGAAAATTAGCAAAACGCTTCCAAGAACTACTGACTCGATAAAGCATTTCTACAGGTTCTTTCAGAGACTTTATATATGCCTCGTCACTCAGTAGTTGTTTTCCTTTACTTTCTATTCTCTTAGCTATTTTCTCGATCAGAGTGACAGGTTTACTAGATTCGTGAGCAAAAACTGCTGCCGTTGTTCCCGCTGTTGCCAAACTGCGATAGAGCTGAAGGTCATCGCGCAATGCTTTTATTTCTCGCTCTTTTGCCGTTTCATACTCTTTAACTACATTCCGCACGATCGCCCGATTTTCTTGCGGTACTGCTTCTTCGATCGCTTTTTCAAGACGTATTTTGACATCCTGAACATCTTGACTAGATTCTTGCTTGATGTCCTCTCGTTTCTTTTCTGTTTCTTTCAACCGCTCTTTAGCTATCCATTCCAACACATCGATAGCAAAGCGTCTCAGCTCTAAAAAAGCTTCATTCTCAATGAAACCGAGCCGATCGGTTTTTTGAATTAGGGAGTCATCAGGATCGATCGCAATTACCCTACCAATAACCGTGCTTGTAGAAGGACGCACTTCAGGGTTCCTAGCCCGTGCTAAATTTATATTGAGCCAATCATCAGCGCGATCGCCGTAAGGCTTGACCCGCAAACCTCGGTGGTAAAGATGAACACCTCCTACCTCAGTCAGCCAACTTCTGACTTCTGCGGAAGAAACTTTTTTGGCTGAGAAATTTTGAGGATTTAGCAGAAAAACCCACATCTCAAATTCCGCTGGAACACTTCTGTATGGTTCTTTAGAGGGATTTCGAGAAATATTTTCATGATCGGCGCTAAAAATTAAGTCTCCCTTCCAATCTAACAACGTCGCTTCAGCAGTTCCCTTCGCATTCAAACTAGCTTTTAAGTGATATTCAGCCGCCTCAAAGTAAGCCTCATTTACTTTTTTTTCTAGGTCAGAAAATCCCGGAGCTATCAGCCGAGGACGGAAAGCGACACTGTTATCAAATGGATCGGCTAAAAGTAAAAGTTCTCTTGCCAGTCTTTTAATCTCAAGTCTTTCCAACTTAACTTTTAAGTGGTGAATTATAATATCAGTTCCTTGACTTTTTTCAGTAGGATTTTTTTGAGCATCAAAATAGACATCTTCTACGACATCAGCGCCTTCAAAAATATCCCAGTTAATTATGAGACTGTACTCAACTCCCGGCTCATTTTTAGGTCGGGTTTTTAGGTTAACTTGAGAACCTTGCCGCAAAGCAGCTAGCCTGCCTAATCCTTTATCGCCAACAGGTAAACGTCCCAGCAGTGTTGGCTCGCGGGCTGCTTTTTTTGAGCGACCCAGTACCAACCATCCCTCACTAATGGCATCGGTATCCATACCAGTGCCGTTATCTGAAATAATTATGGAACCACCTGTATGGTTAGTATTGATAAGCTCTACCGTGCATTTTGTAGCATCAGCATCATAAGCATTCTTAACTAACTCGATAATACCTTGATCCGGGTTAGGAATCAGTTCCTCCCCCAGACGGTTGAGGATGCTTGGTGAAAACTTAAAGTGCATGATATTGTCCGCTATTTAATATCACCAAGAGTTGCAAACAATGTCATGATTTGTTCAGAAACTCTATATGTATAATACCACAAGCACCTTACTAGCTCTATGCAGTAACATACAGCCCAACGATTACCAATTAACGATTACCAATTACCGATTGACTTCCTCTTCCACATAAACAGTCAATTTCTCCAAATCTGGAAGTTCGATCAATTCTTGTTCCTTTTCCTTAACCGAGACGGGCATCATCACAGGTTTACGGTGCTCGATCCAGCAACTCGCCAGCGGTAAAGTTTGTTCCAAATCTTCCAAAGGCCTCGGAATTACCATCACCGCGTTCAACTCGCCAATGCGCTCAGCTTCGTACATCCCCGCTTCTACCGCTACTGCTACATCTGCAACTGCACCGCGAATAATTGCCGTGCACAAACCGGCGCCAATTTTCTCGTAGGCGGCCAAGTGTACGTCTGCGGATTTGAGCATAGCATCGCAAGCGCCGACCATTGCCGGAAATCCCCGCGTTTCGAGCAAACCGATCGCCTGATTGCTCAGCCGAGAATAACTGCCGCTTTCGGAAAGTTCAGTCAGCCGAAAGCCGATCGGCAAAACCACTTCCAAATTAGCCAAAGGTCTAGCAATCACCAACTTAGAAACAAACTGCCCGAACTGTTCGGCAGTCTGAGCTCCAGCTTCCACAGCCAAACGCACATCCGAAATTCTGCCCCGGACGATCGCCGTACAGTGACCGGAACCAATTTTTTCGTATCCTACCAAAATCACCCCTGCCGACTTCAGCATCATGTCAGCAGTCCCGACAATTGCCGGAAAACTCTTGGTCGATACCAAGCCCAAAGCAGTGTCTTTGAAGTATTCCTGGCGCTGCGATCGCTCTTCGTGACTGTTACGATCCGTTTGTCCGTCCATCTTCTCTTACCTTTAGAAACTTCCCAAAATAAAAATTTGTTGATAGTTTATAGTTTCTCAGATGAGAAGACAGACTGCACGAGCTACAAGACACTGATTGCTGCTGCAAGGCCTGACAAATTGCTGAGCTACCAATAATATGAGATTACCTATTTATATTTGATCGTTCTGCCTTCAGCATAGCTGGCTTTTGGCGAAATGACGGCTACCCGGAACCGCCCGATAGAGTTTGACCGTTTTCCTCCGATCGATTAAAAGCTTGTCGGTGCGGAAACAGCGTTCCCAACAGCCGATTGATGTGAGCTTGGCCGTACAGAATAGTTGGCGTTTCCCCAGGTTGGGGGGGTTGCTCTGCGCTGGATTCTGGCACTGCTTCGGGAGTCTCCGGCGCCGTTTGAGGCTGTGTTTCGGGGGGTTCTGGCGGCTCGATCGGTCGATCGACTGGTGGCGTAGTGGCTTCGGGGGTTTCTGGTGATGTTGGCGCTGCTGTTGGCGCTGCTGCGGTTGCTTCTGCGGCGGCTTGGCGGCTGCTATCTCCGATGAGAGAACCGGCTGGCAAAATTTGCATTTGAGCGATACAAGGATCGATCAGCGTCGTCCCGGCGCCTATGCAGGCATTTGCCCCGATCGTCCCCGCACCTACCACCAGCACCCCTGCACCCAGAATAACGCCTGCCCCGATGTCCAGATTACCTTCACGGGCGTGAATGATAACTCCCATACCGATACAGGCACCGGGGGCGATCGATATCCGGCTACCCGGATCTGCTTGCAGGATGACTCCTGGGGCGATCGCCGCACCCTCATTCACAACTACATCGCCACTCATCCAAATCTGAGAGTTGCTACTTAATTGCAGTGGCGATAGATACATTCAACTTAACCATTTTAGATTTATGATTTTAGATTTTACGCCGATACTTTCCACTGTAATATTGATAGATAAAATGCCTAATTCTGAGCAATAGTTATCGATCGAACTATTTAACCATCTCAAATCCAACTTCACTCCGAAGAGCGGATCTCCCGTCAGCCCAGCGCGAGGGCTTAACGGGAGAAACAAGCTAATTACCTAGCTTCTTAAGGTCGTTGGATAATCTCTTCGAGTACCCGGCGCTTGGCTTTGGAGTCGATGCCGAGCAAGCGGACGTACTCGCCGCTGTGTTCTTTGAGACAGCTTTCGAGGGCAGAAATCACTTCGGATTCGCGGTTGGATGCGATCGACGCGCAACTGCTCCAAGAACCGGTGCGGAAACGGCGCGCGTCGGCGTGTTCCGTGCCAATTTTGTAGCCTTGGGAAAGCAGGTTGCGGATTTGGTCGATCGTCTTGCCGGTCAAACTTCCGCTGCTCGCCGAACCAGTCGAAGCTGCTTTGTATCCCGATGTTGCCGCCGGCTTAGATGTTGCAGCCGGCTTAGCCGATTGAGCAACCGGGCCGTCGGGACGCTGAATAATTTCTTCAACTATGCGTCGCTTAGCTTTCGGGTCAATCCCGATCAAGCGCACGTACTCGCCCGGGTACTCGTTCATTACAGCTTCCAAAGCGGCGATCGCCTCAGATTCGTTTCTGACTTGCAGCGAAGCCCCGCTTTGCCAAGAACTGGTGCGGAAGCGGCGCGCGTCGGCGTGTTCCGTGCCAATTTTGTAGCCTTGAGCTAGCAAGCCGCGAACCTGAGCCACTGTTTCGGCACTCAATTTCCCGCTTGACACGGAACCGCTATTGTGGTTGGAAGCTTGTGCAACTTTACCGTTAAATTTGTGAGTTGTCGCGCCGTTAGAACCGTTAGAGCCGTTGTCTCCGGGTCTTTGGACGATTTCTTCTAGTACGCGGCGCTTGGCTTTGGTGTCAATCCCGATCAAGCGGACGTATTCTCCTTGGTGTTGGGCCATGCAAGCTGACAAAGCCGCGATCACTTCTGAGTCGCGGGTTGAGGAAATCGGGCCGCAAGTGCGCCAAGAACCGGTACGGAAGCGGCGCGCGTCGGCGTGTTCGGCTCCCACGCTGTATCCTTGGGCTAGTAAATTGCGGATGCTATCGGCAAGAGTTGGACTCAATTGGGTGCCGGCATGGGTAGAATATTTGGTTTGAGTCATATTTGGGTTTTTAGTTTGCTCGTTGCGAATTGGTGCTAGACAGGCGATGTTCTCAGCGCAGCGATAACCCGTTCTCAGAGCGTCATTGATGCCGATGACATGGGTCGCAAATTGAACGTCAGAATCTAGAACGTCAGGCAAGCGATCGGCTTGCTTCTGATTAGTGATGATGGCTCCCGAAGGTACGTACTTACCGGGGGGAATCTCCACATCTTTAATTAGTACGTGCATCATGACTATGCAGCCGTTGCCCACTCTGGCATTGAACACCGTAGAGCGAAAGCCGATAAAGCACTCGTCGCCCACGTAGGCCGGGCCGTGAATTAAACTCATGTGGGTGAGGGAAGTATTTTTCCCCACCCACACAGAATAGGACTTGCTGTCGTCTCCTGTGACTCGACCTTGTTCTAGGCCGTGAATCACTACTCCGTCTTGAATGTTGCTTCCTTCTCCGATATAAAAAGGAGTGCCTTCATCGGCGCGGATAGATGTCCCGGGGGCAATCATCACATTAGAACCGATCTGCACGTCCCCAATAATGTTAGAAAAGGAATGTACGAAGGCGGTATCGTGAATTTTTGGCTCAGCCAAGTTTTTCGACCAAGGCGTCGGGGGAGCCGCAAGGTTGCGGACTGCCATAAATTAAGTTCTCCTAAGCTGAAAATTTTTTTTGTTAGTTGTTAGTTGTTAGTTGTTCACTATTAGTTGTTCACTGTTAGCTGTTCACTTTTCACTGTCAACTGTTCACTGTTAGCTGTTCACTGCCAACTGCCAACTGCCAACTGCCAACTGCCAACTGCCAACTGCCAACTGTCAACTGCCAACTGTCAACTGCCAACTGTCAACTGTCAACTAGCGGTACGGGTCGTCTTTTTTACTGTAAATGAGGCGGTTTTCTACATTGACAGTATCTATAATGCCTACTACCAGAGCATCGATCGGACGGTTTTCGCTCCCGGGCGCGATCCGGGCTGCGCTGCCTCGGGTCACTAAAACCCATTCATCGATACCAGCGCCCACACAGTCAGCGGCTACCTCATAGCCGGGAACTGGGGAACCTTCCTCATCGATGAATTGCAGCAGTAGAAATTTCGATCCTCTCAGCGTCGGCTCTTTTTGGGTACTGACAACTGTGCCGAGAACTTTGGCCATTTGCATTTTAGGTAATAGGTAATAGGTAATAGGTAATTGGTAATTGTCATTTTCACACTGTCACTTGTCTTTTTTATTAGCTTTGCTCAGTCCGCTGTCGGCAGTTGAGAGTTAGTCGTCTAGTTACTAATGACTAATGACTAATGACTAATGACTAATGACTAATGACTAATGACTAATGACTAATGACTAATGACTAATAACCAATATCCCATGCCCACCTCAATTAAAAATTAAAAATGCTAAATCAAAAACATCGCGCTTTTTAATTTTTAATTTTTAATTTTTAATTACCAAACGCCCCTAACAGCCGTGAAGCGAAGCTATCCCGTAGGGAATCGCTACTCTTACGATCTGTTGAGGGGGCGAATGCCGCTCACGCCTTCGCGGAACTGTTCTACAGCTTCGGTGTAGCGAATCGGCAGCACGTACTCCAAGTTTTCGTGAGGGCGAGCGATAATGTGGGTGGACATCACTTGTCCGCCGTTAACCCGCTTCACCGACTCTACTCCAGCGGCGACAGAAGCTTGCACTTCCGAGACATCTCCTCTTACAATGACCGTAACCCGAGCGCTACCGATTTTTTCGTAGCCTACCAAGGTGACGCGGGCTGCTTTGACCATCGCGTCAGCAGCTTCTACCACTGCGGGGAAGCCTAGGGTTTCGATCATGCCAACTGCAATTGCCATTGGTTTTACTCCTAATTGAATATTTGGGGAACTAAACAGTTAATTTTGGACGATCGCACAAATTTTCTTTTAAGGAAATTTTTGTGCGCTAAGAAATTAGTAGCCTCGGAACTGTTCTACTGCTTCTGTATATCGAATCGGCAGAACGTATTCTAGGTTTTCGTGGGGACGAGCGATGATGTGGGTAGATACGACTTCTCCGCCGTTCACCCGCTTGACAGATTCCACTCCTGCTGCTACTGAGGCTTGGACTTCCGACACGTTGCCGCGCACAATTACGGTGACGCGGGCGCTGCCGATTTTTTCATAGCCCACGAGGGTAACGCGAGCAGCTTTGACCATAGCGTCGGCAGCTTCCACAACAGCGGGAAAACCTTTTGTCTCAATCATTCCCACGGCAATTGACATTTTTGAATCTCCTTGAGGATTAGTGAAATTACCGTTACAAATCTTTGAGAAATCTAAAAATTTGGACGGGGAGGCCCACATTATTTAGTAATGCAGTGTAAAGCTTCCTATACTTTAAGAATAGGCGAAGCTGTCCACCTTGACAATATAAACTAACATCATAATGTTTAATAACAAAAATTAAAATTTTTTATGTTACTTAAAATAATTTAATATTTATTTAATAAACTTAATATTGAGAGGAGTAGATACCAGGGGCGATCGGGGAGTGGAGTAAGTAAAAATACCTTTAAAGTACAGTTCGGTAAGTAAAGGCGGCGCTTCTGAGTGTCGCGAAACTTGGGGATTTCAAAAAGGGGATCGCGGGGAAACGGGCAAAAAGGCAGTGTCGGCCGTTCTGCGGGCGTTTTTTTCTTTGAGTGCCGAGTCTGAAAACTAGCGTTTTTTTGTATTGAGATAATTCTCATTAT
This sequence comes from Microcoleus sp. A003_D6, assembly GCF_036702825.1. Lineage (NCBI taxonomy): Bacteria > Bacillati > Cyanobacteriota > Cyanophyceae > Oscillatoriales > Microcoleaceae > Microcoleus > Microcoleus sp. A003_D6. Next base: position 20,807 of record NZ_JAUBWA010000092.1, read on the forward strand.
TGATGCTTTAATGTATAGTTAATTTTGGATGCAAATTATTTTGCCAGAACTGTACGATCGAGTTTAGTCAAAGTTTTAGGGTATCGCGCGATCGCACGGGACTGCTTTTGTATAAAGGCAGCCGGTAATTTGAATTTTAAGGGATAAATTAAATGACTGAATTTCTCCTCCAAACCTGTTGGTGGGTGCCTTTATATGGCTTAATTGGCGCAATATTAACTTTGCCGTGGTCTACGGGAACCGTTCGCAGAACAGGCCCGAGACCGGCGGCTTACTTCAATTTGCTGATGAGCGTGTTGGCTTTCATACACGGGTCAGTTATTTTTACAGCGACTTGGGATCGACCGCCCCAACAGTTGCTCGTGCACTGGGTGCAAGCAGCAGATTTAGATTTGTCTTTTGCAATAGAAATCTCCACCATCAGCGTCGGAGCAATGGAGTTAGTTACAGTTCTAAGTTTGCTAGCGCAAATTTACGCTCTCGGCTACATGGAAAAAGACTGGGCGCTAGCTCGATTTTTTGGGCTGCTCGGTTTTTTTGAAGCGGCAATTAGCGGCATTGCCATTAGCGACTCGCTGCTTCTAACTTACGCTTTGTTGGAAATGCTGACGCTTTCAACTTATTTGCTAGTCGGGTTTTGGTACGCTCAACCGCTGGTAGTAACAGCGGCTCGCGATGCGTTTTTAACAAAGCGTGTAGGAGACGTGCCGCTGCTGATGGGAGTAGTGACGCTTTCAACTTTAGCGGGAAGTTTGAATTTTTCCGATTTGGAAAAATGGGCGGAAACTGCAACTTTGTCTCCTGTAGTGGCGACTCTTTTAGGTTTGGCTTTAATTGCCGCACCTACAGCCAAGTGCGCTCAATTTCCGTTCCATTTGTGGCTCGACGAGGCGATGGAAGGGCCCAACCCAGCTTCGATTATGCGGAATACAGTTGTTGTGGGCGGTGGGGCATATGTTTTGATCAAACTTCAGCCTGTTTTAGCGCTGTCGCCGATCGCAGATGGGGTGCTGGTGGTTTTGGGTGCGGTGACTGCTGTTGGGGCTTCCTTGGTGGCGATCGCCCAAATCGACCTCAAAAGAGCACTATCGCATTCTACCAGCGCTTCTTTGGGTTTAGTGTTTATCGCCGTGGGGCTCAATCAAGTTGACATTGCTTTGCTGCTGCTGTTCGCGCACTCGATCGCCAAGGGCCTATTATTCATGAGCGCAGGGTCAATTATTACGACAACTAACACTCAAGATTTAACAGAAATGGGTGGGTTGTGGTCGAAGATGCCTGCCACGACTACGGCTTATTTAGTAGGCGCTGCGGGGATGGTAGCGCTATTGCCTACGGGCAACTTTTGGGTGATGCGGCGCTGGCTCAACGGTTTTTGGACGGTGCCTTTGTGGTTGGTAATTGTGTTGCTTTTGGTTAACGGTTTGACAGCGCTAAATTTAACTCGCATATTCGGTTTAGTCTTTGTGGGAAAACCGCAGCCGAAAACTCGCAGAGCTCCAGAAGTTGGTTGGCCGATGGCTTTGCCGATGGTAATTTTGACGGTGATGGGGCTGTTGGTGCCTTGGATGTTGCAGGAGTGGCAATTGTTAATTAGTTGGACTGGGCCTTGGGCGGAAACGGGGGATTTTGATGCTTTAAACTTGCTGTTGAAGACGCTGAGTACACCGCTGTTGCTGTTATCTGGCTTGATCGGCGTTGCGGTTGGGGTAGCGATTTATTGGTACGGGGTTTTACCTCGACCGGTACGGCTGCCAATTCCGGCGGTACAGGATTTGTTTGCTTACGATTTTTATATCGATCGAGTTTACCGCTTGACTGTCGTTTGGGCTGTAGCTTCTATTTCTAAAATCAGCGCTTGGACTGACAAGTATGTGGTGGACGGGGCGGTGAATTTGTTCGGTTTTGCCACAATTTTCAGCGGTGAAGGGTTGAAGTACAGCGGCACCGGTCAGTCGCAGTTTTATGTGTTGACTATTGTGGGGGGGGTTGCGGTGTTGCTGGCGTTGATTATTTGGCAGTTTTAAACCGCAGTGGTTGGCAGATAAATTTATGCTGGGTTTGTCTGCTTTCGATCTAATTTTATTCAATTTTAAACCGCAGATGAACGCAGATGAACGCAGATGATTTTATTCTGGGTTGGTCTGCTTTTTTATCTAATTTTACTCAAACTCGATCGGCCACAATTCGGCTACCGGAACTTCCCAACCGGGCAAAACTTCGGGAATTGAAATCGTGTCGCCATCTCTCAATACAACTGGCTCGGCTGTCGGAGTGTAAATTGTTACTGTGCGATCGTCCGGGTCGATTAATATTCCTACTTTGGCTCCGAGTTCGATAAATGATAAAATTTTTTCTCGCAGGGGTTTGACGCGATCAAACTGAGATTTGATTTCTCCAACTAAGTCGGGAACGAGTTCGGCAAAATACCTTTTACTTTGTTTGAGGCGCGAGGCTGTCACAAACGAAACATCGGGTGTTCTCAGATCGGAATTGGGGAGGATAAACCCGCCGCTAGATTCAAATACTCGTCCGAGTTTGCGAGGTTTGACCCAGTTTAGTAAAAGACTGCCAAACTCTGCTCCTATTTCGCTCGATACAATGTCTGATGGGCCCATAAGGATAATCTTCCCGTCTACGAGTTCTAATTGGTAGTCTAGATGTGCTTGGCAGAGTATACCTTGCACTTGTTCCAAGTCGGCAACTGTTAGGCGGGTGGAAGGATAGGTCGATCGAATTTGCAAATCTTCCCGGTCTGCGAGACTTTCTGTAAGACTTGAGGTCATGAGACGGTTCCAAATACATCTGAAGCTATGTTAACAAAAAAAATGAGCCGATCGCTTTTATATTTAGTTGCTTTGCGTTAATGTTAAATATAGTTTAAAAATCTGTAGTAAAGGAAAGTTTTAATTGATGCTCAGTGCTTTAATCTGGATACCAATGTTGGCGGCTGCTCTGATTGGGTTCTGGCCCGGTTCAGTGAGTTCTAAAATAGTTCGGAATGGGGCGATCGCCATTGCGGGCGTAACTTTTATTCTCTCGGTAATTTTGGCAGCTCAGTTTGATGCCAGTACCAGTCAGTTGCAGTTTTCGGAATTTATTCCTTGGATAGATGTTTTGGGATTGAATTACAATCTCGGCGTTGATGGTTTGTCTCTGCCTTTGGTAATTTTAAATACTCTGCTGACAGGGGTAGCTATTTACGCTACGGATGAGTCGATCCGCAGACCTCGACTTTACTATTCTTTGATGCTGTTAATTACCGGCGGCGTAACGGGGGCTTTTTTATCTCAAAATCTGCTGCTATTTTTCCTGTTTTTTGAGGTAGAACTGATTCCGCTTTACCTGTTAATTGCGATTTGGGGAGGCGAGCGCCGGGGTTATGCTGCTACTAAGTTTTTAATCTATACTGCATTTTCGGGGATTGTGCTGCTGGCTGCTTTCTTGGGCACTGGTTGGCTTAGCGGTGCTTCTAGTTTCGATATGGTTGGTGCAGCGGGCGCATCGCATTTGCAAGGAGGATTGCCATTGCCTTTGGTAAGGCAAATTGTTTTGCTGGCTCTTGTGTTGCTGGCTTTTGGCATTAAGATTCCTTTGGTACCTTTTCATACTTGGCTGCCGGATGCTCACGTAGAAGCTTCGACGCCGGTTTCCGTGCTGCTGGCGGGGGTGCTTTTGAAGCTGGGAACTTACGGGATGCTGCGCTTTGGTTTGGGTTTGTTTCCCGATGCGTGGGCGGTGGCGGGGCCTTGGTTGGCGAGTTGGGCGGTGGTAAGCGTGCTTTACGGGGCGAGTTGCGCGATCGCCCAAAAAGATATGAAAAAAATTGTAGCTTACAGTTCGATCGCTCACATGGGCTACATTTTGTTAGCTAGCGCCGCAGCTACTCCGATTAGTCTCTTGGGAACTGTCTTGCAAATGGTTAGCCACGGTTTAATTTCGGCGCTGCTATTCTTAACCGTCGGCATTGTTTACAAAAAATCCGGCACCCGCAACATCGATGTGCTCAAAGGTTTGTTCAATCCCGATCGCGGTTTGCCGATGATTGGCAGTTTAATGATCCTCGGCGTGATGGCTAGTGCCGGCATTCCGGGTTTAGCTGGATTTATTGCCGAATTTTTGATATTTCGGGGCAGTTTGCCAGTGTTTCCCGTGCAAACTTTGCTCTGCATGATCGGCACTGGTTTAACTTCAGTTTACTTTTTAATTATGGTCAACCGCGCCTTTTTCGGCCGCCTTTCGGATTTGGTGGTAAATTTGCCGCAAGTCCGCTGGGCCGATCGCATTCCTTCGCTGATTTTAGCAGTAATTATCGCAATCATGGGAGTGCAACCGGGAGTTTTAATTGGCTTGAGCGAGAAAACTGCGATCGGGCTGGTAGCTAATGTACCACCGCAAGTTAAAGCGATCGCTCAAAACTTGAAATAAAATATGACCTAGGTTCGTAGCATCGGACTTTAGTCCTATGGCAGTTTTCAATCCCATGAAATACAGCAGACGGCTGTAGGGACACCGCACTGCCGTGTCCCTAGCTATTCCATTCATCAGTGTATCCGTGTTCAAATCCGTGTCGTGCCTTCCTTCATTTAAGGTTAAATCAAAATGAAAACTACCGTATTAAAACCATCTTCCCATCCCCTAGCCGCATACATTGACATCTTGGAATCAGGCAAAGCTTTACTTCCTGAATCTGCGGAAAATGTAGTAGAAGTTGTCGGCGTTCTCAAAAGTTACGGTGTGGTTCTAGATGCCTACTCCCGCAACCTGAACTACATCGCCGAAGAACAGTTTTTAGTGCTTTTCCCGTTTTTTAAATATTTCAACGGAGAGGTGACGCTGCCGAAATTGCTGCGCCATTTGTCGCACGACCGCATAAATTTTGAGTATGCTGAGTATTGCATGAAAACAATGCTTTGGCACGGGGGTGGCGGTTTGGATAGTTATTTAGATTCGCCGCAGTTTGACAGTTTGGTCGAAAAGGCGATCGCAGCTAAATTGAAAGGCAACTTTTTCATGCAGGGACTAAACAAAACCTTTCCCGATTTTTTGCCGGAACAAGTGCGAATGCTGGCTTACTACACCGGTCTCGGTCAGTTTTGGCGGGTAATGAGCGATTTATTTATGGACTTATCTGATTCCTACGATCGAGGGGAAACTAAATCTATTTCCGATGTAGTTGATTTTGTCAAAGCTGGTTTAGTATCCGCCGCCAGTTTACCTATCACCTATAGCGTTAAGATTGGCACTCAAGTCTACGATATCATTCCGGCGGCGGCTAATTTAACATTTTTACCAGATGTAGCCGTGCCTTATGTAGAGGCTGTTTTCTTTCGGGGAACTGCGTTTTTTGGCACAGTTTCATACAATGCTCAAGCTCATCAAATCCCAGAAAAACAAAGAGAATTTGCCTACGGGGCTTTGTTTGCTGACCCTTTGCCGATCGGAGGCGCAGGGATTCCGCCCACTCAATTGATGCAAGATATGCGGCATTATTTGCCGGAGTATTTGCACGAAGTTTATCGCACGAGTTGTCGGGGTGAAGACGATGTGCGGGTGCAAATTTGCCAGAGTTTTCAGAAGTCGATGTTTTGCGTGACGACGGCGACTATTTTCGGTTTAGCACCTCATCCCATGAATACATCAGATCCAGAGGAAAGAAAGGCTAATCGGGCTTATTTGGAAGGTTGGATGGATCGGTTTGGGAATTCTCGCTTGGACTGGGCAAATCAGCCAACGAACAGGGCCTGTCAGTTGTTCCCAGAACGGTAGATAGTAATTGTAGGGTGCGTGACAGCGAGAAATATTTGACTCACAACTTGCTAATTTTGAAAGTCACGCACCGCTTTTAGGAAATGCAACAGATACTCAATATTATGCAGCATTAGTAATTCATCTGTACTATCTAAATTCTGATTAAAAGACTGAGACCGTGAGAATCGGTTCCACAAGTTCCAAGCAAACCGTGAGTTTCTGCTAAATCTTTGACTAAAGCAGTTTGTTTGGGGCTTGGTTCCCAAGGATTTGGATTATTGTAAGCATAGTATGTTTCTACGCCGTCAATGCCAAGACGAGCGGCTTCTGGGATAAGTTTATCTGCGGTCGATCGATAGCGACAAGGATGTGCGAGAACTGCTAAACCTCCTGCTTCGTGAATAGCATTAATTACCTTTGCTGCTGGATAATTATCGCTACCTACCGTACCTTTATCACCTCGCAAGTAAGGTTTAAGACTCGGATGTTGCGGATCGAAGGCGTAACCGAGAATGTGTACGTCGTTGTTGAGCAATTCGGCATTAATTTCAGCGCCCGTCCATAGAGTTGGTGCTGCGATGTTGTTCTTGGGATGGTTTAATTTCCAATTATCCAACCAAATTTGAGCTTGTTCGTAGCCTTTGGTACTGTGGTGGTCTGTAATAGCTAAGCCTTTGAGACCGATCGCGATCGCTTGTTCCATCACTTTTTCTGACTGCGATCGCCCGTCCGAGTTAACTGTGTGCAGGTGGAAGTTATAGGAACCCGGACAGCTATAGGCATCTATTGTCTGGAAGACTTGTTTGAGTGCTGAGCTATTTTGGGCTTCTGGTTTGAGACTAGAACCGGGGAAGGGAGCGAGATTGACAGTCATAGGGGTTTTTATAAAAATACCTTACCATGTTTAATATATCGAATAAATTGATATGTTGCACCGATCGCGATAGTCGCAATAGCGATTTACCGTGGCGCGGGGGCGGGTTTATGAGATTATTGATTTTAGGCAATTATGGTTGGTAAAACCTGCCTTTACAGGTTTGTTGAGAATGGCACAAGATATTAATTTAATCGCATTTTAAACCGGCGGCGGCTGCTGTGGGAAATTCGACCGGCACAAATGTAACGCCAAATTGTTCTCTCGAACACCGAACAATATGCACCAATCCTTTATAAGGATTTTTCCGATTTCCCGTCTTCGAGTCAAATTCAATTATACCCGTAGCTCCCGCAGCTTTAAAATTTGGCTCGGCTAAAGTTTTCTGCATTCCTTCGCGGCTTGGTTCCGGCTGCATTTCTAGGGCTTTAATCAGCGTCCGAGTCGCATCGTAGGTTAAAGCCGATCGAGTATTCAACGGGCCTCCCCACAATTTTTCAGCGTTTTGCGGAAATTTTTTGTCAAAACTTATTAACGGATGCCAAAACACGGCTATGCCCAGTTTTTTAACAGACTTTAGCTGTTTTGCTACTTCTAACGTTCTCGGCTCGTACAGCGTCCAGGGCCCGACAATCCAATTGCGATCGCCGTTAGCTTTAATCATTTCGATCGCATTTTCCAGGGAACTGGTGACTTGACCGTCGGGAATGACAAGTAAGGCTGTTTTTCCGGCTTTTTCAACTTCTTTGATTGCTGCTTCGGCGTTAAAATTATTTTTAGATAAGTCGTAATAATTACTGATTCTAAAAGTCGAGCCTCCTTTTGCTTCAAATTGCTTTTTGAATTCTTCCCACAAAGAAGCGCTAAACGGACTGTTGGGATTGTAAAATACTGCGACTTTTTTCTCGCCCACCAAGAGCAGTTGATTTACTAAAGCTTCAGCTTCTAGGCTAGTTGTCGGAGCCGTCCGAAAGAAAAATTTTCGACGTTTTCGCGTCAGTTCTTCTGTTGTGCTTCCCGGAGAAATGGCGACGAGTTTATTTCGATCGTAAATATCTACTGTTTCAACAGTCATGTCGCTGGTGTAGTGTCCGATGACTGCTAGAATATCGGGCTGAGCGACCAGATAATTTGCCCTTTTAACTGCGTAGGATTTGATATTTCCGTCATCTGCGATGATGACTTTGAGACCTTTTCCTTTAATAGCTTTTGGTTCGAGTAAGCCTTGACCGGGAAAATCTTTATTGTTCTCATTTGCACCGACCAAGCCTAAATTAACTTCGGTTTGTGCTTGAGCAATGCCGCGCAGCAGTTCTTCGGCTAAATTTGCGTTGAGGATGCTGCCGTCCTGATTTCTGCGGATGGGAACAACAATTGCGATCGTGTAATATTCTGCATTTATTGCCTTCAGCAGAGCATTGTTGATGTAAATTAAAGTTTCTGGATCTCTGCGGTCTTCCCGCCAGGACTGTTTGAGCAATTTTAAAGCTTCGGGATAATTTGAGTCGGCAAACTCATTAATTCCCCTTTGTTTTGACCACAGGGCGGAGGTTTGCACTAGGAGTTTTTCGCCAGAACTTACACCATCTGCGGAGAGTGCAGGCAGCGTTGGTTGCGGGGAAATTCTGGGGATTAGCGGGGAAATTCTGGGGATTAAAAGTACGATCGCCCCACAAGCCGCAATTCCCGCAACGCCTAACAGCAGCCAGCGCCAGCCCGATCGCAACTTCCGCGAATTTTTGGGTAACTCGGGCCCTGCGACGATCGGCAAATCCAAGTCTTGCAAAACTTCATCCACAGATTGGTAGCGGTCTTGAAAGTGGAAACGCACCATCTTGGTGACAATATTTTTGAGCTTGTCGCTAACTTGTACCGCAGGGCGATCGGGCGTCGAGTAATCCCAGACAATTTCACCAGTTTCGGGGTCTTGGGGCAGATTGGTGGGACGTTGGCCGGTGAGAGCTTGGATGGCGATGATTCCGAGGGCATAAATGTCGTTGTAGGGTTGCGGCATTGACTGCGGATTGTATTGTTCGGCCGGCATATAACCGCTAGTGCCGATCGCCTGCGACGTGAATATTTCACCTGTAGAGTTAGCCGTAAAAGTGCTGATTTCTTTGACAGCCCCAAAATCAATTAAAACAATTTTTTTATCTGTTTCGCGCCGAATTAAGTTAGAAGGGGTAATGTCCCGGTGAATAATATTTTCTTGATGGACTGATTTTAATATTTCCAGAATTTCCCGCAACAAGGCAACGGTTTTTTTCTCATTCCAGCGATCGCCCGCCGTGAGTTCTTGACTCAGCGGATGTCCTTCAACGTATTCTTGAACCAAGTAAAAATAATCGTTTGCTTCAAAGCGATCGAATAATTCCGGAATGCGCGAGTTTTTCCCCAGACGGCGCAAAGCGCTAGCTTCCCTTTCAAATCGCTTCCTGGCAATGGACAACACTCGCGGATCGTTCGATGAGGGAAAAGGAATTTCCTTAACAACGCACAGAGGATTATTGGGTTTGTTTATTTGTGCAGCCGTGTAGGTTCTAGCAAACCCTCCCTGTCCCAACAAAGCGAGAATTTTATAGCTTTCGTGCAGGATATCCCCTAAGTTGACACACATAAATTTTCCCACACCTCTTGACAGGCTGCGACCTTTAATGTTAATTATAAGCTTTTTTGTTGCCAGATACAGCTTGGCAATATACCTCTTGCAAAAATCCTTTTCATCTATTGATGGGACGGGCTCTCCGACCCATCCCACAAGAGTTATTTTTTCTTGTGGGACGGGCATCTTGCCCGTCCTAATTATTTTTGCAAGAGGTCTAATAT
>NZ_JAUBWA010000093.1:0-29995 GCF_036702825.1 Microcoleus sp. A003_D6
CGCGAGCTTTGAGTGGTGCTTTCTGTCGTTTCAGATTTCTTCTCCCCACAATAAAACCACCCTGCTTCTTAAGGGGGATTTAGGGGGATCGAGACTCGGCTATAAACAAGATATACAAAAGTTTTTAGGGAATTGTTGACAGCAATACTCCTGACCTTACCCTACTTTTCAGACTTGATACAACTTCCAACTAGCCATCGCCAACATTCCGTAAATCGCAAACTTAAGCGGGCGTTGAGGCATAATTTGGCAAAATTTAGCACCTACCAAAACTCCCGGCACCGAACCCAACCAAATCGGCAATACTAAACTCCAGTCTACCGTTCCGAGGCTGAGGTGTCCCAGAGAGGTAAACGTCAACAAAATTGCCGCCTGCGAAATATCTGTACCCACCAATTTAGAAGAATCCAGGCGGAAAAAAGCAATCAGCAGCAGTGCAAACATCGCACCGGAAGACACGCTAGTGATTCCCACTATGCAGCCCAAAATTGCTGCTGCACTCACAGTACAAATACGGCCATAATTAGTATTTAAGTCCCATTCAGGGGGCGAAGGCAATTTCAAATTTGGGAAAAATGTTTTCAGCAGTAATTGTGTCAGCGATAAAGCTACAATTAGGGCGATCGCAACTCCCAGACAGCGCAGCAATATGCAATCTAAGTTCGGATTTGGGCTGCACTTGATGCAGTGTAAAAGCCACACCCCAGCCAGCGAACCGGGTACGCTCCCCAAAGCCAACCACTTAACTATTTGCAAGTCAAGGGTTTTTTGCTGCCAGTGTTTGAAGCCACCAACTACTTTCATCAGTGTAGCAGCTACGACATCCGAACTAATAGCAATTGATGCCGGAATTTGGAAAATAAAAATTAACATTGGGGTGATGAGCGACGCTCCGCCAACTCCGGTCAAGCCAACGATAATTCCCACGAAAAAGCTGAGAGACGATAGTAATAAGTAGTTCACTGTTATGCCCAAAAACTGTGTACTTAAGCGTAGAAAACCAACCAAGTGATAGTATTGGTGGCTGCTAAAACACAGCAACACAGGCCAAATGTAACTTGCATTTAAATCTTTTGCTGCCAGATATTATGCTGGTAAAGGCTTGAAGTTTTAAAAGTTTACCGCGATAATCATCTTGGCAAATTTAAGCAACTGCAAATAGATATTATTCCATCAATTTACAGTGTAGAAGCTCCCTGATTTTATTATATATCCCTGTGTTACTGATTGAAAAAAACCTCGATTGATTTATTGGGTTTATATTCTGCCTTCTACGTTTTACCTGAGAGTGACGAGCATCATAGGTAAAAGAGAGCTGAGGTTAATCGACTCTTTGCTGGAAAATAGGTCGGGAGTATCGAGAACTTTAAAATGAATCAATGCCACAACGACAACTGTGAATGCGGTTGATGAGACTAAACCGGTCAATAACTCTTTTTTGAGGTTGTTTTCCTTGGGTTTGTCTGTAAAAACATCTACAGCCCCGAATTGCATCAAGAGAATTCCAGCTATGTTGGAAAGCCAGTAGCCAACGATTGAGCAAGGAAACAGTAAATCTGGAGAAAGCCAGCTACAGATATACCCAAAGGCATAGGCAATTGGCAGGTTGAAAAATAAATCGTTCCACCAACACAGCGGTGACAGCAAATATCCAATTGCTAGCAGCAATCCGCCTCTGAGTTTTTTCAACCAGCCTTTCTTCAAGCCGTCTGGCTTAGCTTTGGGTAACTTCTCAGGGGCTGGCTGTGCAGGAAGCTGGGACTCTTCACTGACTTTTTTAGCATTTTTCACGTCAAAATCTCATAACTCGATCGATCTACCGTAGTTTATCATCAAAACCGAGTAAATGTCTAGTAACTCGATCGAGTTACAGTAGTTTATCGAGACCGAGTAGTAGGGACAGGGCGAAAGCCTTTGTCCTTACGGGGATCGATCGCGGGCGCGTACTTCACAAACGTGGAATCTGATGTATTTATACTCAATTGCTGTTGACTGTTAAGTCTGCTGTGCGCTCAATCGGGTATCACAACAGTTACCGATCCCTGGGCGGCTGCCAAAATCGAATAAATTACTCCAATTCCCAATAAGCCGACAGCGAAACTGAAGAAGAATACCATGCCGTCTGGTGGCTCGTAGGTATCGTCGTCAATGTGCTGGCGAACGGTGAAGTAATGCAAAGTTGAGATTAAGACTGTCCCCAAACCTACTAGAGAGAAGATTAAACCCAATTTCCACCCCATCGCCTGACGGTACTGTACGGGGAGTTGGACGACGCGAAGTCGCACGACGACGACGCCAAAACCCATGAGTGCGATCGCCGCCCGCATCCATGCTAAGAAGGTGCGTTCGTTTGCCGATCGGTCGATCGCCCATGACAAATTTTGCTTTCTTGGTTTCTTCTCATCTACTTTCATCGATGTGAACGATCTAGGCTTTTTGTGGTAAATGAAGTGCGTGGCCATCTAAAATTTACAAGTTCAATTTAACAGGTCGCAGCGACGCACCCTACAAATTAACTTTCCTCGGTGTAGATAACTGCACGCGATCGCACTCTTTAACATTGATATTAAACCGCAGCCATTATTCCGCTGTCATCAAACCTTCTAAGCTGGAAGGAACGGTGAATATATAATAAATTACCCCAGCCCCTAGAAGTGCGATCGCGAGGCTAAAAAGAATTACCCAGCGATCGGTTGGTTCATAAGTATCGTAATCGATATCGTGGCGGACGCCGAAGTAGTGCTTAGTTGATAATAGCACCGTCAGCAAACCCACTGCTGAAAAAAGCAAACCCAACTTCCAGCCATTGCCGGGATTGGGCAGCAGAGGGGGATGGAAGGCGCGAAGGCGCACGATAACTACCCCAAAACCCATCAGCGATATTGCTGTCCGCATCCATGCTAAATAAGTGCGCTCGTTTGCTAAGTGATCCCGCACCCGCGACGGATTTGGTCGCTTAGTCTTTTCTGTATTTACTTTTGTGGATTTCCAATTTAATAGCATAGATGCAACCTTTTAATATTAACTCCAAATATGAAGGTAAACCGATATACTTTCGCTGGGACGATTATCCGCCGGGATCGCTCCCGGCGGGATTTTGCGTTGCACGATCTCTACACAGCCGATCGCATTACAACTTCACCAAAACTAATCATTTTCCTCAGTAGGTGCGTTGGGAACTTGCGTATCTATGTAAGCCTGAGTCACGTCAGGAACAAACCAATTCGCATCCCCGGGCTTGAAAACTTTAGCAGTAGGAACGTTGAATTCAACAGCCGCCGTATCGGGATTAGCTGTCGCTACAAATTGAGTTCCGTCAACTATCTTAACAGCTACACCGCCGGTCAATGCTTGTGCAAGTTTATCGCCCACACTTAAATCGGTTGCTGTGACATCGCTGGGCAGATAAATTCCATCGCAATCCCATTTATGTTCAGTTGTTTGGCCGGCCCCCAGAAAATAAAGAGCATTCTCGTAAGAAGAAGCTGCTTTTTTGCGTTTCGGGCCGTAAACAGCCAGCGTTTTTCCTGTATCGTTGCGGCACTGACCCCAGTTTTTACCTGTTTCTAAAGTGTATTTTTGAAACTCCAACTGAGCGATTTTTTGCTGAAGTTCTTCCGGCGTGTAACTCTCATTTGGTTCGGTTGAATTTTTCGCAGCTAACAGAGTGTCAAGAGTTTGACTCACCTCTATGTAGTCTGGATTGCTCGTGTATTTAGGCTTGCTTGACTCAGCCCAAGAGGCGGGAGCAAAAACTAAATTTGCCGCAATGACTAATACCACTAAAACAAGTTTCAAGAATCTCACTATTTTTCTCCTTTTGTAGGTGCTTTGATGATTTACAAATTCCCATATAAAGGGAATTTTAATTTCCAGGCAAACAGCCCGGTACTTTTACATTTATCTTATCATTTATCCGGTCGCTGTCAAGTTAATTTGCACAATTTTTAACTGTATTTTCACCGCAAATTTATTCACAATTTATGAGAAAACATCTATCTTGAGGGGTATAGTGGCAGCAAGCGATAAGTACCGCTGTCTATCAGAATGAAGATTCCCAAGCCAATCAAAACGAAAGGGACAACAGCCTTGGTATAGCGAGTCAAAATACGGGCGATCGCCCTTTGGCGAGTTAAGCGATAAGCGGCATAAGACCAAACACCTACCATCACCGAGAAAACCGCCAAAATCACCATCAAGCTCGGCAAATCGCTGCTAGCAAACAGCGGCAAATAAATGCCGATGTTGTCTCCCCCGTTCGCCACTGTTACCGCAGCCACATTCAAAGTTTGGGGGTTGAAAAGATTTGCTAGTTTTGACACCGCAGATGAGTTAGATTGACGGTTAAATTCGCCCGATACCGCTTGTACGTCATTTTCCTCATTTTCTCTCTTGGCTAAGTGACTGATGCCGATCGCGATCGGAACCAAACCCAGCAAACCGATAATAGCTTGAGGCACAATTAAGCCGCCAAAAAAACCGGGCAAACTAGCAGCGACGAGTGCTGCAAATCCGAGGTACTTACCGACAAAGATATGCCGGGGGCGGAAAGTATCATTTACCTGGGCGAAGAACAGCATCGAAATCACCATATCGTCGATATTGGTTGCGGCAAAAGATGTAATCCCGGCAATAATCGCTGCTGCAATCCAATTCATGTGCTGTCCCTGCAATTTTTCTAAACTTCAGTTTCGCTGGCGTTACTTCTGCTCATAGTTATCAAACAGAAACAGCAACCAACTAAAGATATTATACTTAAAGTTGGACTTGCAAACGTGCCGCTTTTCACCAGAATCGCCAATCCCAATCCGATCAAAACAAAAGGAACTAACCGATCGCCGTAGCGACTCAAAGTATCTGCGATCGCCTGCATCTGAATTAACCGATAAGCAGCGTAGCACCAAACCCCCACCATCGCGAAGAATACAGCGAGAACAACCCCCAAACTTTCTAAAGTATTGCTAGCAAACAGGGGCACGTAAATACCGATATTGTCGCCTCCGTTTGCCACCGTCACCGCTGCAACGCTGCAAGTTTGGGGAGACAGAAAGTTGCTCAAAAAAGATTTCTCAGATTGCTCTAATTCTGCCTCAACTTCCGAATCGTCAGTTTCTGGATTCAGCAAGCGGCTAAGCCCGATCGCAATTGGCAGCAAACCCAGCATTCCGATCCAATCTGGCGGAAAGATCAAGCTGCCAAAAAACCCGGGAAGGCTAACTAAAACCAGTGCACTAAAGCCCAGATACTGACCGAAGACGATATGCCTGCGCCGAAATACTGCATTCACCTGCGAGAAGAACAGCAACAGAATCAGAATATCGTCAAGATTCGTAGCCGTAAAAGCTGTCATCCCCATAGAAATTGTTGTTAGCAGTTCATTCATTTCTGTATCTCCTTAAGTTTTGTACTTGGGTTTTTACGCCTGCTTTTTTTACCGCGTCAAATCAAATATTTGGGTGGGCAGTTTCCCCCCTACAATTACTAATTAAAGCCGTTGTTGTCGATCGATACAGTATTCAATCGAACACCGCCGTAAATTGCATTTTCTGCCTCGAATTTGGCGTGAATTGCGTCAATACCATGCTCCATCGAACCGACAAGTTCAGGAGAACGCAGCCGCTGCAAGATAAACCAGCCGCAAGTAGCCACCAAGTACATCAAAAACAAGTATTGTAGGGTGCGTCAGCCCTTTCTCATTTCCCTTGTAAGCGTAAGTGTTCGCTTCTGACGCACCCTACAGGCCTCGTTAGTGGTTTAAATGCTCCACAGCTTAGCCACCAAGTACATCAAAAACAAGTAAGGAAACGCATCGTAAGGAGCTTCTGGAGGTGGGAACATAGTGCTGCCGGGAATGCCCGCGCTGCCCGCAAGCCGATTAGAAAACTCAGCCAAGTTCCGTTTCCTGAAAGAGCAACGATTAAGCCTATATTGGATGCGGGTATAGTTGCAGGTGCAATGACGGCAAAGGATTGAGCTAAAACTTCTCCGAAGGAAAGGCAATCCGGCTTAAAGCCGCGGACACTCTGATTTTTTGGGATTTTTTTGGTCATTTATCTTCTCTATTTTTGTCGATCGCCAAAAGTCGATCGGCTTAAACTTGTCGGTTCTGGTTCAGCGGGCTCTGCTCTCGAAGCTTAAGTATAAGCGTAATCCCCTTTTGGGGTAGAATCAAATGTTGTTTTTTATTGAATTAATAAGTGCAAGTGATGCAGTGGCCCGGAAAACAACTGTTAGCGGTACGGGAGCGATCGGCCGCCAAAAGCTCAAACCCTTGACGTTAAAAGGAATATTTAATTAACTGCTGGCAACCGTTCTTTTTTGGCAATTCCAACCTGTACAATAGAGTCGATCGAAAGATTGGAGTCAAAGCTTAGCCGCAATAGATTTTAGTCTCGAAAAGTAACTGTATTTGGTAAAGGGGGAAGGAAGAATGGCCCGAATGACGCTAGACCAACTGCGAGTTTTTCTAGCTGTAGCCGAACACCTGCACTTCAGCCGGGCGGCGGACGAACTTTACATCACTCAACCCGCTGTCAGCGCCGCAATTCAAAACTTAGAGGAGCAATACGGAGTAAAATTTTTTCACCGCATCGGTCGCCGCATCGAGATCACAGAAGCTGGGAAGTTGCTGCAAATCGAAACGCAGAAAATTCTCGACCAAGTTGCTTTGACCGAGAGAGGATTGCGAGAATTAAACGACTTGCAGCGAGGAGATTTTAATTTGGGATCGAGTCTGACAATTGGCAACTACTGGTTGCCAGAAAAACTTTGCTATTTTAAACAAAAGTACCCAGGTATTACCGTGAATTGCACCCTCGCCAATGCAGATGAGATTTGCACGGGGACGGCGACAGGAATTTTTGATTTAGGTTTGGTGACGGGAGACATTAAACCCGCGCTTCAGATTACTCTAGAAGCAGAAGTTGTAGGTAGCGAGCGCTTGCTGATTGTGGTTGGCAAATCCCACCCTTGGTTTGAGCGAGCCGAAATTAGTTTAACTGAAATTGCGACAACAGATTGGGTGATGCGAGAACCGGGTTCGGGAGCTCAGCAAATGTTTGAACAAGCTTTGCAAAGTTGGGGCATCAATCCCGCTGAATTGAATGCAGTTTTAGTTTTGAACAGTAGCGAAATGGTAAAGGCTGTGGTTGAAAGTGGCGCTGGTGCAGCGGCTATTCCTGAATTAATGGTAAAGAAAGAACTACAGCTTGCGACACTGCGAGCTCTTCAAATTGTAGATTTTAGAGAAAATTCTCAGCCGACTATGGAAATAGTTCAACCAGTTTTAAAACTGAAGAACAGGCAACGTTTTCAAACAGGAATTAGTAAAGCCTTTGAACAGATATTAACTGAATTTGCTAGTAATTGGTAAGGAATGAGAATTAAATAACTTACACTCTTGAAAGTGGGGTGTCCCGCCCGCCCTTTTTGGACGGGCGGGACGCCCATCCCACAATAACAATTAAAATTGTAAGTTATTTAATTTGCGATCCTTAATTACCGCTGTTGAATAGTTTTCTCACATCCAATATATTTTTACTGCCATCGCCCACAATCAGTGGCAATTTTCCATTCCATTTTTCGATAGCTTGTCTTTCCAACAATTCCGCAGTCAAATTGTCCCTGAGCAATCTTTGAACTTCTGCTTCTCCTTTTGCTAAATTCACCTTAACCTCGGCCTCTTTTACAGCCTTAAGTGCTAAAAACTCCCCTTTTTTTGCTTCCTGTTCGGCAATTTGTTTCGCCTCCACCGCATCGCTAAACCGCTCCGAAAAGTGAACGTGTACTAAAGAAATATCGTCTACGGCAATATGATATGCAACCAGCCTCAAGGTCAAAAAATCATCAACTCCGGCTTTAACTTCTCCACGTTTAGTAATAATTTCTTCCGCAGTGTACTTAGCCATGACTGCTTTTAATACTTCTTCAACTGCCGGATCGATAATGCGATCGACTACTTGTTTTTCATCACCTATTTGTTGAAAAATGGCATTGGCTTCATCGGGAATAATATGCCAGTTCAACGCTACATCCGTGAAAACATCTTGCAAATCTTTTGACGAAGCTTCAGCGGAACTTTCCTGTTTTTGCACTCGCACGCTCAACTTTTGTACGGTATGAACTATGGGGAGAATTACGTGAAGTCCTTCTCCGAGTACCTGTTCTTGGACTTTACCAAACTGCATCATCACGCCCCGTTCTCCAGCGTTGACGATCACAAAAAATTTGGACATAATAGCTAAAAACACTATCAATAGAGTTAGTTGAACAGCTATGTAAACATCCTTATTTTTTTTATTGCTTGATTTGAGTGAGTCAACGTTACTGCTGGATTCAAAAACCATATTCCACCCCGCTCGCACTTGATTGTCCGACAAATATTAACTTCACCGATATTCTATTTGCCTTCCAGCAGCAACTGTTCAAAATCCGCTGCGGGCAAAGGACGACTGAACAAATATCCTTGCATTGTATCGCACTCGTAGCGCCAGAGAAAATCTTTTTCTGCTTCCGTCTCAACTCCTTCGGCAATTACCTCAAGACAGAGACTGTGCGCCATTTCAATAATAGCTTTCACGATCGCTGCATTTGCGCAACCATCGGTGATGTTGCTGATAAAACAGCGGTCAATTTTTAAAGTATCGAAGGGGTATTGCATTAGATAGCTTAAAGAAGAATACCCAGTTCCGAAATCGTCAATAGATATAGAAAGTCCCAAACTTTTCAATTGTTGCAGAGTAGCGATCGCACTTTCGGCATCTTCTACCATCAAACTTTCCGTCAGCTCTAATTCCAAACTGCTCGCTTCCAAACCAGTTTCTGCTAAAATTTGGGCAACTCTGCTGCTGAGATCCGGTTGGTGAAATTGGCGAGGCGACAGATTCACCGCTACCCGCAGCGAAAAACCAGCATTTTGCCAAACTTGCATTTGCCTGCAAGCTGTCTGCAAAACCCATTCGCCTAATGGTATAATGAAGCCAGTTTCTTCGGCATCTGGAATAAATTCTGCGGGCGAAATCAGCCCTTTTTCTGGATGCAGCCAGCGCACTAAAGCTTCTGCGCTCATAATTTTACCAGTCTGGACATTGACCTGTGGCTGATAGTAGACTTGGAATTCTTCTCGTTCCAGGGCGCCGCACAAACTTGTTTTTATCTCCTCTAATTTGTGGGCGGCATCTTGGAGTAATGCAAAGCTTTGCGATCGCAAATTATGCTGCTGTTCGGCCCAAGCTTCTTGTTTTTTCAAGCGGCTCGATATCGCGCCCACAAGTTCAGATTTAGTAAAAGGTTTAGTCAGGTAATCATCTGCTCCCAATTCCATACCTTGCCGCATTTCAGAGCGATCGGCTTTACCGGTGAGAAAAACAAAAGGTACTGTAGCAGTAACAGGATTCGATCGCAACGCCACCAGCACCCCGTACCCGTCAAGTTCCGGCATCATCACGTCGCAAATAATCACGTCGGGAAGATTTGACACCGCCGCAGATAAACCTTGCGCTCCGTTGGATGCACCCGTCACGTCGAAACCTTCCGCTTTGAGGAGTTTGAGAATATTTTCCCGAATTACTTGCTCGTCCTCAATTACCAGAATCTTTTTCATATGTCATTCCCTGAAAGCGATATAATTGGTCGGCGTTGCTGAACGCGATAAGCGTGGCAATAACTGATAACGCACAGCTCGATCGACAAAACAGCCGAATATTTTCCAACAAAAATAGCAGACGCCCCTGAAAAACGCTAATATTTCAAGGACAACTAGATTAATGTTTCTCTGCTTACTTAGTGCTGTCCGTATTATTACGAGGTTTATTAATAAATCTCTAAATAATTCTAGGCGATCGACAGTTAGCAGCGCCCTAAATAACTGCTAAACTGGTTGTGTCGCTCGATCGATCGTCTGCAAACAATCTCAGCCTATTTATACCACTTGCAAAAAAACAATGCAACTGCAAGCAAGTTCCAAAGCTTTGCAGAGTCAGTCTTCCCCCATTTTTTATTGTAAAATCTAAAATCTAAAATCTCAAATGGCATTACCTAGTGGATTCCCTGAGCCCGCACAGATTGGGGTCATAGAAGTTAAGCAATATCCTCAGTACCGCGCTGTCACCTACACCCACGCGGGCGATTTGCGACAAGCAACTGGCATCGCCTTCAATCCTTTATTTCAACACATCAGCAACAACAAAATTGCGATGACAACGCCAGTAGAAGCGCGCTACACGGCAACTTCCGGGGAAATCGATGCAGTTCCTGTCGCAGAAGTTTCGTTCCTCTATCCCGCACCAAATATCGCCCCCAGCAGCGTTAATTCCGCAGTTGCAGTCACGGATACTTCGCCGATGACGGTTGTCAGCATCGGCGTGGGCGGGGCATACACTTGGGAAAGCTACGAAAATAACCTCTCCCAACTCAAAGATTGGCTTCAAGAACATCCCGAATACGAAATAGTCGGGCCTCCGCGCCGCTTTTTTTACAATTCCCCGATGACGCCGGAAGCAACTAAAATCAGCGAGGTACAAATTCCGATCGAATACCGCTGACGTGAACAACTAATTCGCGAATGTAGCCCCGCTGGCGGTGTTCCCAGAGGTAAATTCCCTGCCAAGTTCCTAACAATAACCTGCTGCGGTCGATCGGGATTTGTTCGGAAGTATGAGTCAGCGCAGTGCGAATGTGAGCCGGCATATCGTCTGGGCCTTCCGCATCGTGAATGTAGCGATCGCCCTCCGGTACCAGTTTAGCTAAAAAGTTAGCCAAATCCTTAAGTACATCCGGGTCAGCATTTTCTTGAATCACCAAACTAGCAGAAGTGTGGCGCAAAAATAACGTACAAAGTCCCGTTTTAATACCTGAATTCGCCACCGCATCTTCTATCTTAGGAGTGATTTTGCACAGAGATTTCCCTGTAGTTTGAATCTTGAGTATCTGTTGATAGTGAGTCATGCGATTTTAGATTTTAGATTTTAGATTTTAGATTTTGGATGAGACTGATGCAAGACTCTTCTGTCTGGCGTTGCGCCGACTTTGTTTGTGCAGGATCGATTTCAAATCGCACTTATGAAAAATAGTCTACAACAGCTTGGGCGATCGCCTCCGTACCATTTTTATCCAATTTATCCGACAAACGGGGCGGATGCAGCGGTTGTCGCAAAAACTCCCAATCCCCCTCAAAAAACTCCGTCGCCGTCAAGATTTGATGTTCCGCATAATTTTGAATCCCTTCCAGCAACACCGCAGCTTCTGCAAAACCTTCTCTCATGATAGAAACAACAGGTATGGACAAGCGCAAAGCTTCCGAAAAAGTGCTGTATCCAGGTTTAGAAACCAAGCGCCCGCAGACAGGCATAATATCAACCGGACGCGGTAAAATCGGGAAAGATTTTGCAAACTCCTGATTTTTGACATTAATCAAATTCGGCAAATCGGGAGAACCCGCATCAAAAGTAATAAATTGCCAGTCGCTAAATTGCTGTAAATTTTGATAAGGAATTTCCTCTAAACCCAGTCCGCCGAAAGTCAACAATACAGTTTTTTCCAGCGGTGTTTCGATTCCGAATACTTCCCGAATTTTCTCGTTACTGTAGCGAGGATTGCCGCCAGTCAAGCCCACATCTTGAATATTTGGAAAAGGTGGCATCGGTTCGTGTAAAGGCAGACGAAAAAGCCGATCGCACATTCCGAAACATTCACCAATCCAATCTGCCATTTCTGCAAATTCCCCGCCCCAATCTCGATAGATAAAATCCCACCCAAAATTGCTCATCATCCAGCAGGGAACCCCAGCCGCTGCCGCCATTCGCGTTGCCAAAGGAGGAATATCTGCCAGCACCAAACCCACCCGATTTTGCTTGATAAAATTAACTTCGCCCGCAATTAGCGAATTTTGCTTTTTCCGAATTTCCCGCAATTTTTCCAGCGTCGCGTCTTTATCCATATGCAAACTGTCAGCTTGCACCACACCCACATCAAAAGCGCGGGGACGCAGGATAAAGTCGCCGCTAATGTAAGATTCTAGCAGCCAGCGAGGTGCAGTTGTGGTGATAATTAGTAAGATATCCGGGTTTAATTCTTGAATTTTTGCAGCTACGGAGGAGACTCGGACAGCGTGGCCGAATCCGTGATTGGTGATGGCAATATATAATGTTGGTCTAGACATTGATAATAGGGAATAGGGGATGGGGAATTGGGCATCGGGCATCGGGAATTGGAGGTAGAGACTGGAAGGCAACAAGGCCAAGCTTCAAGCGACGCACAACCAACAATGACACAATTAATAACTAATGACTAAGCTGTTGCGGCATTTAAATTGTATTGTATGTCAAAAAAAATTAAATTCTTGTGGGGAGTAGGGGTTGGGCGTCCCGCCCGCCCTGAATATACAATAGACCTCTTGCAAAAATCCTTTTAATCAAATTCTGGAACGGGCAAGATGCCCATTCCACAAGAAAAAAAATTTTGTGGGTTGGGCGTCCCGCCCGCCCTGAATATACAATTTAAATGCGCGACAGCTTATCGAATATGCAAAAACTCATCAATCGGACGCGCCCTGTGACCAAACAGGCAATTGATTAATTTTGTCCAGGGTTATATCTACATACTTTTTACCCTCCGCCGCTTGATTTTCTCCAAAATATCCATCATCGCCGTCATGCTTGTGAGGGCCGCTGAAAGCTTCTGCATAGCGGCCTTGCAAACGCGCTTGATTGAAAGGAGAAGTCGCGAACCAGTACCAGCGAGTCGGAAAAACTATGCCGCCAATATCCTCAATTGAATCGCGAGTGCCGCGAAAGTGGAAAATGCGATCGGCTTCTGCAAAACCATTTTCTCCCGAAAACACGCCCCCAACCGAAACAACAGTAATTTTTGCATTCAGCCATTCTTTAAGATAGCGAGTAGCACCCAAAGCAACTTGTGCGCCGCCGCTAGTGCCGATTAAAATAACTTTCAAAGGTTTTTGACGATTAACTGAAATCGGAGATTGAGCATTCATGCGCTCGATAATTGCATTAGCAATTCCCTGATTGTATGCAAAGCCGTAGCGATAATCTAGAGAAATTGCAAACCTCCAGAGATTGCGAATTTTAATGAATATATTTCCCGCAATCGGCCCGCTTTTTGCGTTTTCTGCAAACCGCCAAAAAGGAGCTAGCCACCGCTGTCCTCCTAAACTTTTGTTAGAAGCTGAATAAGGAAAAATATCGCCCACTGCTACGCATTGCGGGTGACTTTTAACTAAACTCTTGAGAAAAAACTCTTCTCCCGGTGTTAATTCGTCCCCCGAAAAATCGCCAACTCCCGGTAAAAAGATGATATAACAATTGAGCGGCGAAGACTTGCGGGCTTCTAGATTGCCGTTGTTTGAGGGCAATATTTCCGGCGGACTTTTCTTGAACCCCAAAGTTTCGGCACCTTGACCCAGCCACCATATAACAGTTCCCACCGGCGAAAGAATGCCCCAAATTATCAGGATTACACCGGCGATGAGCAACAAATTTAAACTTCCCCCGCGCAGCCACGCAAGTATCCGCCAAATCAATCTTAGCATTTAATAAAATCTGGTAGAATGCCAATTAATTACCTAATTACCTAGAAATAGTTCGGTGATTCTGCTGTATTAGAGCTTATTTTGTAAAAGTTGTCAACTATCTTGAGGATCGGGAGTTCAACGTGAAGGGAGAAGATTCAATTGCAGGTTTGGGGGCAACGCTTTGGAACGCACTTTCTTTGGACGGCAATTTTTACGAAAAAACTCCCTACACTCCCAGAACTAAGCGAATAGCTTTAACGATTGTAATTTTAGCAGCCGTGTCCTGGGTTTTGGGCAGTGCCGTCATTTTGTTAATCAACCGAACTGAGCCATCAGTATTATTTTTAGGACTTTTGATAGAGGGTTTGGCAGTCGCGGGGGGTTATTATTTTTGGACTTTCACTATCTTTAAAATCGGGGAGTGGCTGAAACCGGGACACGTAACTTATGGGGAGTTGCTGGTTCCGATCGGATTTGCGTACGCCCCGCAAGTGCTGAATTTCTTAACGTTAATTCCCTTGCTGGGAGAAGGAATTGAGCGGATATTAGCTGTGTGGAGTTTGCTAGCTGTAATTGTGGCAGTTCGCCAAGGTTTGGATATTCAAACTCGGTGGGCGGTGTTAATTTGTTTTGTGGGTTGGCCGTTGATTCAAATTGCGATCGGCTTTGTGAAAGTAATTGAACAGTTGCTTTCACAATGGGTTTGAAAAAAGCAAATTGTCATCAAAAAAATGGGTAGAAACCCCGTCCTTCTAGGACGGCTTTATATTGTCTTTTTTTTTGATTACTACCGCCTTGGAATTGGTTGAGTCGGTGTACTTTTGTGTTGCACTTTCAACGGGACAGTTACCGTTTCAAATCTTCCAATCCTGTACGCATAGTATTTGCTCACTCAGAGCCTCCCTTGCGGGGTAATGTTAGCTTGTCGGTCAATGTTTTTTAAGCTTTTTAGGCTAGCAGCACTGTTTCAGTGACCTTAGAACTGTTTAACCACTAGCGACAGAGCAGGGGACTAGCTTCGCATCCCAGGGTGTCGTGACTCAAAAAACGTAGTCCGCGAAGGACTTAGGCTGGTCAGGATGGCTTTCTAGATTTCTCTTTCAAGCCTCGTGCCTTCAGGCAGAGGTTCCTGACAGTTAAATCTGTAGGGTGCGCAATGTGCATCTTACCACTACCAAGAGCAGAGCAGACCATTTTTGCGTAATTTCTAAGGAATTTAAACAGACCGCTAATTTTGCCATTGCGATCCGGAGTGTCCAGAAGTCCCTTAACCTGTTAAAATAAAATTGCTTTGGGTGAAATACTTCAGCGCATCGCGTCATTTCAAACAAAAGCATTCCCCGCTAGTCATCTTATGCTCAATAGACCTCTTGCAAAAATAACTAGGACGGGCAAGATGCCCATCCCACAAATTTTTTTTTATTGTGGAATGGGCCGGAGAACCAGTTCCAGAATTTGATTAAAAGGATTTTTGCAAGAGGTCTAATGACGCAGTTTGCTTGCCAATTTTAAAAAATGCTTGACAGGGGCGCCACCGCAAAGTAGAGTGAGGCACAGTAAATAGCATGATTTTTGACCTTAATTTGCATTGCCATTTGTCGATCGTACTGCGAGACGGCAACTACACCCTTACTATTCGGCTCTCCCCACTGTCCGCCCCCCGTTACCAGCGATACATTGTTATAGAAGGAAATACACAAAAATTTACATCTATAATTTGTGTAATGTTCCAAATCGCTCCTCACGAGCAGCGATACAGCCCTCGCCAAGACAGTAGGATAGAAAAAATATGTTTGAACGCTTTACAGAACAAGCCATTAAAGCAATCATGCTAGCCCAAGAGGAAGCGCGGCGCCTCGGCCACAATTTTGTAGGCACCGAGCAAATCCTTCTGGGACTCGTCGGCGAAGGCACTGGCATCGCTGCAAAAGTATTACTGGATATGGGCCTCAACTTGAAAGAGGCGCGCAACGAAATTGAAAATATCATCGGTAGAGGTTCCGGGTTCCTCCCGCCGGAAATTCCTTTTACGCCCCGCGTCAAGCGCATTTTTGAGACGGCGCTGAACGAAGCGCGGCAGTTAGGCCACAATTACATCGGCACCGAGCACATCCTGCTGGGGCTGATCCAAGACGATGAAGGAGTGGCGGCGAAGGTGCTGCAAAACTTGGGGATCGATCGCCAGAGAGTCCGCACGCAGGTAATTCGTGCCGTGGGAGAAGTCGCGGCAGTACCCGGAGGCAGGGGGGATAGCGGCGATCGCAAAATCCCGACTTTAGAAGAATTCGGCACAAACCTGACCAAGTTAGCCGCAGCCGGCAAACTCGATCCCGTGGTGGGTCGCGAAAATGAAATCGAGCGCGTGATCCAAGTGCTCGGCCGCCGCACCAAGAACAATCCAGTGTTAGTAGGCGAACCGGGCGTCGGCAAAACAGCCCTCGCCGAAGGTCTCGCCCAGCGGATTGTTAACAGAAACGTCCCGGAAATTTTAGAAGACAAACAAGTAATCAGCCTCGATATGGGTTCGCTGATTGCCGGTACAAAATTCCGGGGCGAATTTGAGGAACGGCTGACGAAAATCATGGCCGAAATTCGCGCAGCAGGCAATATCATTCTGGTCATTGATGAAATTCACACCTTAGTCGGTGCAGGCGCGATTCAAGGCAGCATGGATGCTTCCAATATGCTCAAACCCGCCCTTGCTAGAGGCGAATTGCAGTGTGTCGGCGCAACTACCCTGGACGAATATCGCAAATACATCGAGCGCGATGCAGCCTTAGAACGCCGCTTCCAACCGATCAAAGTCGGCGAACCCAGCGTGGCTGAAACAATAGAAATATTGTACGGTTTGCGATCGGCTTACGAACAGCACCACAGGCTGACAATTTCCGACGCAGCTTTAGAAGCAGCGGCCACACTGTCAGATCGGTACATTAACGATCGGTTTTTGCCAGACAAGGCGATCGACTTAATTGACGAAGCAGGTTCCCGCGTCCGCGTGATGAACTCGCAAACCCCGCCCGAAGTTAAAGAACTCAAAAAACAACTGCCGGCTGTTACCAAAGAAAAAGATACTGCCGTGCGCGAGCAAGACTTCGACAAAGCTGGAAAATTGCGCGATCGCGAATTAGAAATCGAAGCCGAAATCGCCGAAGCTACTATCAACAAAAGTCAGCTCAAAACCTCTCCCACCGTCACCGAAGAAGACATCGCCCACATCGTGGCTAATTGGACGGGAGTACCGGTCAGCAAACTGACAGAATCCGAATCAGAATTGCTGCTGCACATGGAAGACACGCTGCACCAGCGCTTGATCGGTCAAGAAGAAGCTGTCAGCGCAGTTTCTCGGGCCATCCGCCGGGCGCGGGTAGGCTTGAAAAATCCGAATCGCCCGATCGCCAGTTTCATCTTTTCCGGCCCCACAGGCGTCGGCAAAACTGAACTTACAAAAGCCTTGGCAACTTATTTCTTCGGTTCCGAAGAAGCCATGATTCGGTTAGATATGTCCGAATTCATGGAACGGCACACTGTTTCTAAACTCATCGGTTCGCCTCCGGGTTACGTCGGCTACGATGAAGGCGGTCAACTAACAGAAGCAGTCCGCCGCCGTCCTTACACGGTCATCTTGTTCGACGAAATCGAAAAAGCTCACCCGGATGTCTTCAACATGATGCTGCAAATCTTGGAAGACGGCCGCTTGACCGATGCCAAAGGTCGGACAGTAGACTTTAAGAATACGCTGCTGGTGATGACATCAAACATCGGTTCGCGAGTGATTGAAAAAGGTGGCGGCGGTCTAGGTTTCGAGTTTACTGAAAACTTTGCAGATGTTCAATACAACCGCGTTCGCAATTTGGTCAACGAGGAACTGAAACAGTTTTTCCGTCCTGAATTTTTGAACCGCTTGGATGAGATTATCGTCTTCCGCCAGTTGAACAAGGAAGAAGTGAAGCAGATTGGAGACATCCTGTTGCAGCAAGTCTTCAGCCGCTTAACCGAAAAGGGTATTACTTTATCGGTGACGGAACGGTTCAAGGAACTGTTAGTTAAAGAAGGCTACAATCCCAGCTACGGTGCTCGACCTTTGCGGCGCGCAATCATGCGTTTGTTGGAAGATGTACTGGCTGAGGAAATGCTGTCTGGGAAGCTGAAAGAAGGCCAAAGCGCGATCGTAGATGTGGATGAAAACGGTCAGGTTAAGGTGTTACCCGATGGTTCATCTGAGCCGAAATTGCCTGAATTTGCTTTGAGCCATTAATCCGATCCACACGGCTAAATACTGTTGATTAAAAACCCGGTTTCTTCAAGAAACCGGGTTTTTAATTAGACAATACCAACTTGATTAATACCAATTTAATGTGAAGTTGCATATATCTCGATCCCCCTAAATCCCCCTTAAGAAGGGGAGTAGGGGTTGACTTTGAGCGGAATCTTGTCCCCCCCTTATCAAGGGGGGCTAGGCAGGGTGGTTTTATTGTCGGGAGAAGAAATCTAAAACTACAGAAATCATCGCTCAAAGGTTGGGTGGCGTATTAGACGCAACTGTAATATTTAATCAAGGTACGTAGTTGGGCTTGGGCCCTCTTTAAACATATATATAAAGAGGGCTGAAGCCCAACTACGTACCTAATTTTTCTGATGACAATAAAACCACCCTACTTATCAAGGGGGGCTAGGGGGGATCGGATTCTATGCAGCCTCATAAAAAATTGGTATAACTGAGTTGCGATCGTTGGTTAGTCCGGGAATATTTGAGTTTTTGTCTGCGAGTGCAGGTTTAATAGACCTCTTGCAAAAATAACTAGGACGGGCTCTCCGGCCCATCCCACAAATTTTTTTTTCTTGTGGAATGGGCATCTTGCCCGTTCCAGAATTTGATTAAAAGGATTTTTGCAAGAGGTTTAATAATGCAATTATACTACATCCAAAGTCCTTCAGTAGGGCAGATATTGCCCGCCTGACTATCGATGATTCTAATCCCAGGATTGCAATTGCACAACCCAATGCTGCACCCAAGCAGAAATGCGATCGCGCCTAGTTTCAAAAGTAGCAGCAATCCAGATAAACGCAATCCCAAAAGCCAAACCGATCGCCCATTTAATCAGCGGGTAATCGAATATCAGAACCACCAACTGATAGAAAACATTGATTAAAAATACAGCCGTTCCCACAAACAAAAACGCCCGAACTCGCAGCGCCAAACCCGCAGCAATCGCCACCAAACTAAAAGATCCCGCAACCAAACCATTGCTTTGCTGAGTCAACAGAGGTATGCCGCAAATCAGCGCAGTTGCGATGATTCGCAGATTGTGGCGCAGCGGTTTTTGTGCTGGTAATTTGAAAGCGCGATCGAACTGAGCAACGTAAAGGAAAGAAAGCCCTAAAAAAGTAAAGTACCACTCCGGCTGAGTCAATCCCATTTGTACAAACCACCTGAGCAATATCCAGTCAATTATTGCCACACTCACGTAGGTAAAACGGACTTGTCGCTGTTCCCAAGCCAGGAAAACATAAAACGCGGCAGCTATCAGCAAGCTAATCGGATAAAACTGAGCCGGACTTTCCAAAATAGCAATTATTGGAATCAGCGAAGCAATTACCTGCCAAGATTTTTTTGACCAACCCCAGTTATCCCAAGGCAAAATATAAATGAAATAGGCTAATAGAGAAGCGAGGGCAACTTTCCAAGGCCCCAGCGGCCCGGAAATGTACTTGACTAAAGGCGTGTTAATCCAATAAAGCCGGATACCAAAGGCTTCTAGCCAGCCCAAGTAAATCCAAATGTCCGCCCGTTGGCGATCGACATTATTTCGCCCTTGCAAGAAAGCGTATTGAACTAATAAAGCACCAGTGACTAATCCTAAACTTAAGCCGGATTTAATATCACGGGCAGAAGCCCAAATCAGCAGCCAACTGCTCAAAACCCAGTGCAGGTGAGTAAATATTTTTATTTCAGCATTGGTTAAACGCAAATAATTGCTCAGCCAAGAAGACAAAATGCGATAGATATAGGTTAAAGTTGTGCCGAGAGTTGCTAGAACAATTAAGCCGTCGCCCAAAGCTCCGCCCGGTGTTTGAAAAAGTTGATATAGTAGGGATTCGTAAGCCGCAACCGACACGCCAATTAATCCCAAATAAACCAGAGGTTTGAATTTTTGCTCGCGCCTGCCAATGCCGATCGCAATTAAAGACGCGCCTAAAGAAATTAAACCCGTTCCATTTGTAAATGTGTGCGATCGCAAAATCAAACCCAACAGCCCGTAAAGCAAGGGTATAACATGAACGCTAGGTAAAATTGTGCGATCCTCTTCGTTGGCTTGGCTAACGGGGTTGCGCCGCCGCCACACACCACCCAACAATTGCGCGGACAATCCGATCGCAATATTAGCAACTGCCAGATTAATCGTATTGCGTTCTACAAAACTCAAACCGACTGCTGTCAGCAACTCCAAACTCCAAGCCAAGGCATAAATTTCCCAAGGTGAAATTTGTCGGTAACTCCGGTAAACAATAGCAGCAATTATCCCCAAAGTCGCCGAAAATACTTTAACAGATGACTGCCAATCAAAGCTAGTGTCTGTGTATAAGCTAAAGGAATAAACAGTGATAATTGTCAACAGCAAGCCTGCCAGTAAGATTGCCCAACCATCGAAAGCTCGATCGTAAATTTCAGCTAATTGAGCGCCCGAACGTACGCCCCGTCCGTAGCGAATCATCATATCGCGAAGCAACCACAAACACAAAAGTGCGATCGCCCCAGCAATTGCCCAATCCCAACCCGACACAAAACCTAATTCATAGATTGCAGCCGCTGCGAAACTCAAGTTAAATCCGACGGTAATTGCTGCTGCTGGCATTTTTACCAAATAGTAAGTATTGACTAACATCAACACCGCTGCAAAACCCAAGCCAATTAACCGATATCCCGGAAAATCAAAAATCAGAAATTGTGCGAATATTAGGGCGATCGCACTAAAGCTACTGGCAACTTGTCTGTGAGGCCATTCGGTATATTTAGCAACAGCAGTCAAAGCCAAAGGTGTCGCCAGCCAGAGCAAACTCCACTGAGGGCGATCGGTAATAGGTGAAAGATTGCTTTGCAGCAGAATAAAGCTGAATCCTGCTAATACTAAGCCGATATACCAAGAACTTTGGAACCATGCAGGATGCCAGCGGAAAAATGCAGAACTTTCTCGGGTATTTGCCGCTTTCATCCAGATAAAAAATCCCCATTCAGCAGCCATGAAAATCAATAAAATTGCCGCCCAAATATTGGGTGTCTGGTTCGGGAAAAATAAGTCAATTGCCGAACCGATCGCGCATAAACCGATAATGTGAGTCAGGGAAACTAAAAATGCCGGATTGCGCTTTCGATCGACAGCAGGATCGGGCATCGAAACTCGCCGGGAATTATCGGGAATTAGGTATTTCCAAGTTATCCAACCTAAAGTTAAAGTAGAAGCTACTAAATTGAGCGATCGCCAAAAGGGATTTACTAAACTAACAACAGTTAAAACACTCCCCAAACCGAGAGCAAGATTTTCACCAAAACGGGCAAGTTTAAACTTTTGCTTGCGGTAGAGCCACTGCGCCGCACTTACCGTTAAAATTAAATAAGGCAACAGCAGAACACCCCAAAAAGCCCGAGGAGTTTCATGAGAATTTGTAAGCTGAGTTAAAAATGCCACAAATTGTGTTTTAATCCCTACAGGAAGCACTCGCCAAAACAGCCAAATACTCTGAAGTCCCACGGCGAAAAGCATTAGCAAATCAAACTTTTGCCAAAACCGCACTAAGCGGTTATAAAAAAACCACACAGCCAATCCGCTAAGTGCGATCGCCTGTAGGGGAATTTCGCGAAAACAAACCAGCCACCCCAAACCCAACAAAGCCCCTCCTGCTAATTGCCAGTTAAAAAAGTTGCTGGGATTTGGCTGGTCTGATATATTGTTTTTAATAGTCGCAGATGCGAGGGGTTGCTGCCAATCCAGCCATGCTAAAAGCACGCCGCAAATTCCCAAAGCTAAACCCATTTGGGCGATATCTATACCCTTGACAAAAATCGCCCGACCGAGTAAAATCCCTAAAGAATAAGCTACTAAAGCCGCTTTTTTGTAAGTTAGAAAATCTCGGCTGGAACTGAAAGAAGTGGCGATAGTTTCAGTGTTTCCCCCGGGCGTGATAGATTGCAACCGTTCTTGCTGAACTTGATAAACTGTAGCAGCGGCAGTTCCCACCGTACCCAAATAAACCGCAGCCAGGGAGAAGCCTGCAACTGCCCAACCCCACTGCAAATAACTCAATCCCAAATGATTTAGGGCGATCGAGCGAGTGACTTTTTTTCCCCACAAGCTTTGATACTGAGATGCGATAATCCCGCTAGTTATCCAAGTCAAAAAAACTGCCGCTGCGATTGCTACCGCCCAATTCCAAGGATAACGCCACAATCCAAAAGTATCCATCGCCCAAAAATTTATCGGCACTAATAACAGCGTCACTTCTTGCAAAGTTTGAGCTGTCAAGTGCAAATTAGGCTGTTTTTTCGCCCAACTGCTAATCGCCCAAAAAGTTAAAGTATAAGCTAACAAAACTCCATATTGTCCGGCAGCCGGAAATCTTTCCCACTGACTGGCAGCTAAGACTCCTGATGAGACAACTACCATGAACACTCCTAAAAATAACAGCCACACGACGCTAATTTCCGCTATTAGCGAGTGCAAAATTTGACTGATAAAATTCGGGGTTTGAGCAGTTTCTGCGCGCCTCGCAACGTTTTTTGTGGTGCTGGGTAATGCTTTTTGTGCTGATAAAGCAGGTACTTTGGACTCTGGTGCAGGATCGATCGCCCGTTGGCGAAGCCCGCCCCTACGGGGGCTACGCCAACGAAGACGATCGTCAATTTCAGAAAGACTTACAGCGGGATCGGGAAGCGGGCAGACTAAATGCTGCCGGCACAATTGCTCAACCTCAGCGGGCGAAAGCAAACCCAGCCGCATCCACTCATCTAAACCTGTCAGTAACTCAGGATGCGACGCTAAAACGCTGAATTCAATTTTGCTCGCGAATCGACCTTTAGGAGACGACATCGGCTTAAACTGGTACGAGGTACAATCCAGCTATAGCCTAGATTGCCTTGGAGCGAACATCCAAGTATTCCGCCATTAGAATTGGCACAATAAGTATTTATCGCACAACAAAAAATTAACCGCCTACATCTGCGTGTATCTGCGGTTAAAAACTCCAATTAGGACACAGCATTGCCCTGTTGTTACTTATCGAAAGATTTCAGCAAAGTTTCTATACTAGCATTATGGTCTATGAAAGAAAACAAATGTTTGAAGAGGAGTTTTCCCTCTGCATCCAAAACAAACTGAGCCGGCAAAGGAGCACCCAAAGCTTGACCGACTTGATAAGCCTGAAAAACCTGACAGCCCGGATCGGAAAGCAGAGGCATTTTCAAGCCTAAATCTCTGACCACAATTTGGCTTTGGCGATCGTCGGTACTGGCAACCATCAATAATTCTATATTGCGATCGGCAAACTGTTCCCACTTTTCATTCAAAGCTTTAATGTGAGGAAAACAGAAAGGGCAATATTGCTTTTCAGTAAAAATCCGCGTAAAAGCCAGAATTACCGGCTTATCGCCCCGATAATTCGACAGCCGCACCAATTTACCATTATTGATATCCGGCAATTCAAAATCTGGCGTCATCTGTCCCAGCTTCAGAACATTAGTCGCGGGAACAGGCAATAAATTTTGGAAAAACCGCTGATTTAACAAGCCGCTAAAATCAGTAGAAGTCAGCATATTTCCTAATTTGGTAATTGGTGATTGTTAAGCAAATAATTGAAAATCCGGTTAAACGGATGCCCCTGCGGGTACGGACACGGCAGCACCCATTGGTGTCAACTTAAGTCTGAAAGCCTTGAGAAATCTAGTTCACAGCCGAGTCTAGAGCCCCCTAAATCCCCCTAAAGAAGGGGAGTAGGGGTTGACTTCGATCCATTTCCGGTTCCCCCCTTCTTAAGGGGGGCTAGGGGGGATCTAGGCTTAATAGTCAAACCGGAGTCTCTAACTGGGTTTAACCTTAAGTTGACACGAAGAAGGACACGGCGCTGCCGTGTCCCTACAAATATAATGTGCTTAAACCGAAGCAAAGAATACTTTGGACTTAACTGGATCGGGAGTCATAGTCTTGTCACCGGGCTGCCAGCCGGCCGGACAAACTTCATCGGGGTGAGACTGGACGTGTTGGATAGCTTGCAGAGTGCGGAGAGTTTCGTCCACGTTGCGGCCGAAAGCAAGATTGTTGATAGTAGAGTGTTGGATGATGCCTTCTTTGTCGATGATAAACAGACCTCTGAGGGCAACACCTGCTTCTGGGTCGAGGACGTTGTAGTCCGCACTAATTGTTTTTTTGAGGTCCGCAACTAACGGATAGTTGAGGTCGCCAACACCGCCGGATTTGCGGTCTGACTGTATCCAAGCGAGGTGAGAGAATTCGCTGTCAACGGATACGCCGAGGATTTCGGTATCGATTTTCTTGAAGTCCTCATGGCGATCGCTAAATGCTGTAATCTCAGTCGGGCACACAAAGGTGAAGTCCAAGGGGTAGAAGAACAGGACTACATACTTTTTGCCTTTATAGTCTGACAGTTTAACAGTCTTGAATTCCTGATCCACTACGGCTGTTGCTGCGAAATCGGGTGCAGCTTGACCAACCCGGAGGCATTCACTGGTCATAGATTTTGTTTCCTTTTTTTACGAACTGTTACAAATATATCATACTCATAACGACTACAAGTATCTTCTAGATAAATCAAAAAAACACGCTTTCAATTTTGAAAGCGTGTTTTTTTATATTAAATTATGGCTCAGGCGGGATTTGAACCTGCGACCTTGGGCTTATGAGTCCCCTGCGCTAACCACTGCGCCACTGAGCCTAACTTACTTCACGATTTACTATCGTAGCACGGTAGGGCGAGCTAGGTCTTCTTTTAAAACAACAGAATTAATAATAACTTCTAGTAAAAGTTATGAGTTTTGCTTATTATTCAAAACCCATAACTTCCGACCAGTCGTTACCGAGAAGCGCTGGAGGCATCGTCGGGCAGAAAAGCCATTGGATTGACAGCACCCTGTCCGGCGGGATGGACTTCAAAGTGTAAGTGCGGCCCGGTACTAAAGCCGGTGCTGCCCATTTCTGAAATCTGTTCGCCTTGAGCGACCTTCTGACCCTTTTGCACCAAAATTCGGCTGTTGTGGCCGTAGAGCGTTTCAGAGCCGTCTGCATGGGTAATTTCCACCAGATAGCCGTAGCCGCCGTCGTTCCACTCTGCATAGGTAACCACCCCGTCAGATGCTGCCACAATTGGCGTGCCGATCGGCCCTGCAATATCAATTCCCTTGTGCATCCGTCCCCAGCGCCAGCCGTAGCCAGAAGTGAGAACACCCTTAGACGGCCAAATAAACCCGTTAGCCGACTGCTGTTTGCTGCCGTTAGGCAGATAAGTATCAGCGCCCGAAAGCGGAGGCAGTTCTGGAGAAACCATGCGTCCCAAAGACGGGTTGCTCAGGGGGTCGTAACCCTCTGCTCCCAAAGGAGCAGTTGCCAACACCGGCTGCTCCTGAGTAGAGGTAGAAGTCGGCGTCAGGTTAATCGGTTGCAGTTCCGCTGCGCGAGCGGGGTCAAGACGCTCTTGCTGCTGCTTCTGAACCTGCTCTGACCAAGCTCTCGACGGCGGTCTGCTGATTTCATTCTGCACCGCCCCAGCATAGTCGGGGGTGTAGAGATAGGGATTGAGACTTGGGAGATCCTCAGACGGGTTGCCCGAGGCGACTGTCGCCTCCTGCCCCTCAGTTGGAGCCAGGGACACCGCATTTGCCCCGATCGAATTGCGCTGGGCGCGATATTCTTCTCGCAGCCTGACAACTTCTGTTCTCAAGCGTTCGGCATAAGGGTTGAGACCTTGCGCGGTGGGGATAGCCTCGGGATTCGACTCAGGTAAAGCGGTAGTTGGAGTGGCATTTAAACCCTGAGAGCTAACATTTGGCAAGCTGACCGGCTGCGGGTATTCTTCCGTAGCGATGGCGTTAGCAGTGGCACTGGCTGGCATTGGCAGGGCACGGGTGTCAACTGCACCTGTAAATGTTGGTTCGCCTTGAAGATCCAGCTTCCGCGGATCGCTAATGGTTTGGGAAACTTGAGTCAGCGGAATGCTGTTAATTTGGGGAACCATCGGCGCTGAAATATTGTTCAGACCTTCCAAGTTCGCCAGGGGAGAGACAACAGGCACTGTGGGCGCGGGTGCTGCAACGCCAGCACCGGCTATTTCTGAGGTAGACGAGCTGGGGTTCAAAGATGCGGGAACCGAACTCGCCGCCCAGACAGATGTAGAGTTCGAGGCAGAATAAGAGGCTGCCGCCTGCACCGCTGGATTATTTAACCCAACTTGGGGAATTTTGAGCCGTTGATTGACATTCAGCAAGTTGGGGTTGCCGAGCTTGTTGACGGAGATTAGCTCTTTGGACGATACGCCGTGACCTTTGGCGATCGCATCTACCGTATCTCCCGGACGCACGCTGTAGAGCACCTGGGCCTGCGCGGCGATAGTGCCCGCAGGGGGGACTACCACAGCCTGCGGCAAACTCGGTGTTGCTAGAGACTGTTCAATTGACTCGAATGCTCGATCGGGCGATGCTACTTGACCTCCCCCGGAATTGGGAATTACAGGTGTGGCATTGAGGTCAGGAATAGTTGTCCCAGTTGCATCTCCGGGGGAGGTCAGCGTCGGTGCTGACTCGGGCAAAAATGCCGCAGGTGTAGATGAATTTGCTCCCCCCTCCGACCCGAACATAGTTCGACCCGATTCTGTGGTGCGGTTTTCCTGTTTTTTCAAACTGTCGATCGCCCCGTCTGCATTCGGGATTTCGATCCAACTCTGTTCCGGTAACGTCGTGACCAGCGGGGGCGCTGCGGTTGATGGCAGCGCTGTCATGGCTGCACTATCCAACGGCTCGGAGCCAGTCAGATTTAACTCTTGTTCGGGATTGACCGTCGCTGCGCGCTCTAGCGAACCCGAGGCGGTATAGCCGGCGTTCTGTTGTGGTGCGGCTTCCGTCGCAATCGGAATTCTGAGCTGTTGGCCAACTTGGAGTAGCGTATCGGGTTTGATGCCGTTGGCAGTTGCTAGTGCCAAGGGTTCAACTTCATAATCCCGAGAAAGCTCCCAAAGGCTTTGCCCTTCCTGCACCTTAACCGTCGCTGGTTCATAAGGCGATCCGGGCTGTTCGGCCCTGGAACCGTCAACTTGTGCCGACGTAGCGGACCCGTTGGCCGATACTGGCTGTACTTCAGCGGTGGATTCTGATGTCGGTGCGAGTTCAGACGCGCGAGCGCTGTCTCCATTTCTCGGTAGCAGGATGCCAGAAGCACCTACCGATATTGCCAACCCGATCGTGGCGAGAGAGCGAAAGGAGCCTGTGCTGAGCGTTGTCTGTTTGGATGGCTCTGTTGAACCGTCTCTGTCGATTTCACTAGCCTGAACAGGCTTAATTTGGGGATATGTTCGTTTCAAAAAAACGACCTCCTACTGAGAAGCGCTAACTGTCCTTGGAAACACTCAAGGGGATCGCATGACGCTGAATTTAAATCAACAAGCAAAAATATTCTGATTGTTGAAAGTCATCATGCTTAGGCAAGATTACCTTGCTTTTTAAATTTAGACAAGCTCAAACCGTCACAAATTTTAAAATTCTCGGTCAAACCTGCTGCAATTAACCCCACAAGCCTTACACCGCAATAGCTGGAACGAATACATAAAATATGCGTTCCCACACAGGCTAAGACTCTCACCTATTATTCGACTCTACGCTAATTTCCGGACAGCCTACAACCGTATATTTACTAGATATAGCGTTCAGACCCAAGCAGGCGATCCCGTCCGGCCCTAAATCGCTGAAATTCTCTGTTTTTATGGCTGAATCATCTGGCGAGTAATTTGGTGTTGCTGATAACAATCTGTTTTTGGATGAATAAAATATATTAATCGCGACTATCTAGATTCTCACCGCTTTGATACAAATTTCTTATATTTAAATGAAGATTTGGCAACCCCCGGCAGCTATTAAATATCTATATGTATATGTTGTGTTGATAATGATTTATCCCAGCTCGCCCAACTGTCGTTTAGCCTCAAATAAACCTACAGCGGCGCTGACGGAGAGGTTCAAACTTCTGACTCCAGGCTGGCTCATGGGAATAAAAACTGTGGCGTCGCAGGCATCCAAGACGAATTGGGGAATTCCCACTGTTTCCGAGCCAAACATCAGCCAGTCGCTGGGCTGAAATTGGAATTGCGCGTAATTGCATCGCCCGCCAGTGCTGAATCCGATCGATCGTCCCCCGCGCTGCTCCCGATAGGCCAGAAAAGCAGCTAAGTCTTCGTGGCAGTGGAGGTTGACATAGGGCCAGTAATCTAAGCCGGCCCGTTTCAGGTAGCGATCGCTAATTTCAAACCCCAGCGGGCCAACTAAATGCAGTTCCGTGCCTGTGGCAGCGCAAGTGCGGGCGATATTGCCAGTATTTGGGGGAATTTGCGGGTGAATCAAGACAAGTTGGGGCATGAAGCTAATTAAAAGCGAAGAATACAGCTATCGATTAAGGTAGAAATCTACCCAAAGGTAGATACAACTTATAGCTTTTATTTATAACCTGTCTCGCGTTCCATTGATTAAATATTCTGATTTGTTTTTCGGCGTCGCTGCTCAACTTTTCCGGTGGAAATTCGGGCTATTGGTATTGTTGGCTGAGTACGCATAGCCCGGGGGCTACTGAAAGCCCCCGCGACGATCGCCGCCGATACTTCACGCAACTAACTGGGCGCACAAGTTGTCTTCGAGCTCCCATTCCTGGTGAGCCATGCCATCAATTCCTTGGAGAATAATACTGCGGGTGTCCAAACCGCCCTCATGCAGATTCAACCACTGCTGGGCAGTGTTGCCTTCCCGGAGAATCTTTTTCAGAGGCGAGAGAAAGCAGCTAAAGCCGCGTTTTTTGGCGAAAGGCCAGACTTCTCGGTAAATTTCCTCAATCCAATCTCGTGCCAGAATCGTTCTGCCGTCTTGCCAGTGAATCAGTTCCGCGTCCAAACTTTGCCGGGATGCAGCAATTTCGTTGGCATCGGTGAGGGCCACTAAGTCTTCGTTACGGGTAGCCGCTGGCAAGGTGCACAGTTCTAAAGGGTCTAAGCTGGGGTCTTCCATCATCTGCCAAATGCGAGCTTCGAGCAAGGCAGTGATGGCTAACAAAGCCAGAGGATTGACTTCGAGGTCGCAAATTCTCAGTTCGAGGCGGTTGAGACAGTAGGGGCGGCGATCGCCATTGGGTCGCACGGCAGACCACAAATGACGGACGTTTTGCATAGTACCGAGTTCTAGCTGTTCTTCAGTCCACTGAATGTAATGCTTGTGACTTTCAAACAGAGGGACGATGGCGGGAGTTTTGGGAAACAAACCCCACCGAGTGGAATGATAGCCCGTGACTTCGCCGTCGAGGAAGGGGGAAGAGGCGCTCATGGCAAGGTATAGCGGTGCTTCGACGCGGGCGAGGCGGATGGCGCGCATCAGCAGTTCTGGTTGGGAGATGCCGATGTTGATGTGAATGCTGGCGGTGACGACTTTGGTGCCGTAGGTTTGCTCGATGTAGGTGTGGTAGGGGTTGTTGGGATCTGAGCGGTAAAATCGATCGCTCCCTCCGAGAGACAGGGTACTTCCCGGCAGCAAGGTATAGTCGCCCAATTGTTTGAGATACTCGCGCAGCCGGACTCGCGGCTTGACTAGGGCGCACAGCAGGCGATCGTAGCTGCACAGCGGGGCGGTCGTGTACTCCACATTGCGGCTATCAGGCTCCCGCACAAATCCCTCTAGATCGGCGACTATGCGATCGGAGAGACCGACAACTTCACCTTCGGGAGTGCCGGTATACATTTCTACTTCAAAGCCTTTTGATAGCAGCACGTTTGTTCCTCAGCTAAGTTGAGTGCTAGTTCCTAGTATCCCAAAAATTGACCTGTTCATACTATCTTCCACAAGGCAGAGTTAAAATTTTTCGCGACTGGCACTGAAACCGGGTTTTTCGGCCCCAGCAAGTTTGAGCGTTTGTGTGTTAGTTGCGATGGTCTTGGGCGACAAATACTGCCGTCGCAAAGAGTTTCCGAGGCGGTTTTAGAGTCAAAAAGGCTGTTTGGTCGATCGCGGGCGTGTTTCATTCGGCATTCGTTACGATCGAACTTACGATGAATAGAACCCACCCCTGCCTCAATTCGACATCTGTTTTCTGCCTTGAGGGGGATAGCCGCAGATATATCTTGGGTGCAATTCTAAAAGAGGGGCTCTCCTGACTTTATGGTGTATAATGTAACAAACAATACATTTGCTGTCATGGACTTTTATTTGGACTATATATT
>NZ_JAUBWA010000094.1:0-29967 GCF_036702825.1 Microcoleus sp. A003_D6
TACCTAATTATCAACAAGGCATAAGAGCTATGAGGCTTATTCTATCAGCGTTATAGGCGACTTGTCGCCCCGACAGCCGTCGGGACTATTCTTGGCCCTTTTGGCCAGTCGTCCCCCTCTATCCCTACAGCAAGCGACGTACCATCCGCAAGGAAATAGTCAAGGACACAATCTGGACTTTTGACCAGCTACAAGGCATTTTCTACGTTGTCGTCCCGATTCGGATGACAGTAATTAAACTAGAACCCGAAGGCCTTCTCGTCTACGCCCCCGTGGCACCGACTCCTGAGTGCATCCGCTTGCTAAAGGAGTTAGTAGCAGAGCACGGCGAGGTTAAGTACATTTTGCTGACAACGGTTTCCGGCATCGAGCACAAAGTTTTTGTCGGCCCCTTTGCGAGGTGTTTTCCCGAAGCGCAGGTGTTTGTCACCCCGCAGCAGTGGAGTTTCCCGGTGAATTTGCCGCTGAGTTGGCTGGGTTTGCCGCCGAAACGCACGTCTGTACTTCCCTGCGACAGTAGCGAAACAACGCTTGGGGATCAATTTGATTGGGCAATTCTCGGCCCGATCGACCTCGGTTTGGGCTTCTTTGCGGAAGTTGCCTTATTTCACAGGCGATCGCGCACGCTGATGCTAACAGATTGCGTGGTTTCCATTCCCGAAAATCCGCCCGCGATCGTCCAATTCGACTCTTACCCGCTGCTATTTCACGCCAAAGACAGCGCCTCGGACACGGTGGCAGACACCCACGAAAATCGGCGCAAAGGGTGGCAGAGAATCGCCTTATTTGCCATGTATTTTACGCCTAGCGTGCTGGAAGTACCGCCGTGGTCGGAGGTATTTGCCAGCGCGCGCCAAGCGCCAGAACGCTCTAGAAAAGCTTATTTCGGGTTGTATCCGTTCAAGTGGAAAACAGATTGGGTGCGATCGTTTGAGGCTTTGCGGGGAGGAGGGCGGTTGTTTGTGGCGCCGATTTTGCAGACTTTGATTCTCAACCGCGCCCCGAGGGAAACTCTCGATTGGGTGGATAAAGTGGCGAGTTGGGACTTTGAAAAAATTGTACCTTGTCACTTCGATAGTGCGATCGACTCCCGGCCGCGTGAATTTCGCCAAGCATTCTCGTTTCTGGAAAAACACTCGCCTGTTAATTCTTTACCCGAAGACGATTTTAAATTGCTCAGGCAGATTGATGCGGTTTTGAATAAAACCGGTTTGGTTCCGCCTGCGAAAGAAAAGGTTTAATCTGAAATTTTTGACAAGTCTGAATAAGCTGTTTGAGCACAGGCAAGATGCCTGTGCCACTAAAAAATTCAGATATTGTGGAAGGGGCATCTTGCCCGTTTCAACACAGGCAAGATGCCTGTGCCACTAAAAAATTAGGTATTGTGGAACGGGCATCTTGCCCGTTCCGTTTCAACACAGGCAAGATGCCTGTGCCACTAAAAAATTCAGATATTGTGGAACGGGCATCTTGCCCGTTCCGGCTAGAAGACGCAAAGATTAAACCCTTGACAATTGCTAGAAGTTTGTTTATCTCGTTAAATGATTAATAAGCTCATCCACCCTCAAAAGTTCTTGAATAATTTGCTCTACCCTCCGCAGTTCATTTATAGGATTGATAACTCTAATAGTTTTCGGGGATGTCGCTGAAGTATGTACCGCAACACCTCTTTCTTCCCCAAACGTATTCATCGTACCTAGCCAAGCAGAATCTAAATCATCAGTATCTATCCCTCTTGGCAAAAGCAACGCCAGAAGATTAGCTTCTTTAATTCCATGATTTTGGTCAATTACTCGCTTAAAACTCTTAATAGCTAAATCTATTTTTTTGTTTATTTTTAATTTTTCCTCCTTAACTTTTGTACTTCCCTTGGTTGGATTAAGTGTATCTGGCGGTACTTCCATCATTTGACCCGAAAAGGCAAGCAAGCAGATTAAAGTACGGCAAGTCTTACCCTGACTGTCCCAATTCTGTTTAGCATTAAGGGTGACTTCCCAAACTCTGTCCTCAAAATAAGCCTCAATTTCGGCATGAACGAAAACTCTGTAAGTAAGAGTTAAGGCTAACTGCCGATCTGAATATAAACCTGTAGGGCTAACTTTAGGAATAAATTGTTTTCTTAATCTATTTAACTCCTTGACTAGAGTCCGAAATCTAACTGATTTTGACATACCTATGAATAACTTACCTCAACCTCAAACCGTTAAATATAATACGGTTATCTACGAGTTCAGGTACATTAAACTCTACATCCAAAACCTTTAACAAAGCTTTGCCCCACAGTGAGAGACGAGTATGAGTTTCGCGAATGCTAGTTGTGCTTTTCTCAACAGCTTCTCTGAATTGGCTATGAGATGATGAACATAACTCTTTAAAAGCATTTGCCACTCCCGCCGGATTCTTTTCAGCAGCTTCTCTAATAACTGGATCTGAAAAATAAAAAACCATGACATCTAAAATGGCTCGATTAAACTTGCTGCGGTAAGTATTAGAACTACCCAACCACACACGAAATATATTTTCTTCTCCAAATATTGTAGTAGTTGTTTGCACTGCCTTTTCAAATTGGCTAACTGTATATTCTATCTCCATTTTTCGATATTTCCAATCCTGGTTTAGTTCTTTGCAAGTCATATCCAGGAACACTTTAAGATTACCGCGATACTCGGATAAGAAATGATGAAATCCTACATATCGCAGCAATAATTCCACATCGCGCATCCGAGGATCGGGATTTTTGGATTTTAGTATTTTTCTTAAAGCCGGATTTTCAATTGATTCGTCGTCTAAAAAATTGATAAAATCACCTGGATGTAATGCCTGTCTTAGTTCTTGTGGAGATAGCGGAGTATTTTCAACATTCAAACGTAGAAAAATTTTGTAGAGTAAACTTTCGGTCTTCCAATTCCGAATCAATGTAGTACGAAGAGTTTGATTATCGAGTGCATCAAGTACAGAACTATGAAGAATATCGTTTTTTAAATCCTCATGCGTACAACCATTGAGTTCGGGCATAAATTCTAAGTTTTTTAAAGCAAAACTATCGTTAGTAGTTTCGCTCATACCGTAAAATTGCAGAATCGTCAGCAAGCGTTGTTTGCCATCAAGGACTACAAATTTTCCGCGTCTTTTGTCGGGAGAAGCTAAAACTATTTCTGGAATAGGAAACCCTAGAAAAATTGATTCAATAAACCTACTTTTACGAGTTATGTCCCAGGCGTCTCGTCTTTGAAATCTTGGATTTAGTTGAATATTGTCACGAACAAGTTGATCCAGTATGGTGGCTGTTGTCCAGTCATTTCCAGCTACAAGAATTTCGGATATCTCGTCTAAAACTGATTTGGAATTTCCATTATATTCAAGCTCATAATCTAGAGCTTCATCTTCCTCATCGAAGCTTACTGCTTCTTGTTTTTCTAAGAGGTTTAGTTCAGGCATGACCGCGCTCTAATGGGTGAGTTGAATCTGGATAGACTATGTATTACCTAAGTATAGCAGAAGTCAGAATGCTTATGTTGACTCTCTACCGAGAGCGAGAGTATTTTCTCCCTAAATTATCAGTCTCGGAACTTCCATAACCTATTGAAATATTGTCGATTGGTGCGTCGCTGTAATATCTTACATCTTTATTGGGGGAGGTCAATAGCGACGCACCCTACGAATACTTGGTAACTTAAGCAACTGCCCAATCTCACGAATTTTTCAATTTAAACTCATCAAACTTCACCACTTCCGACTCCGGTTTCCGCGTATCAAAATAGTAGCTGCTAACCGTACCATCCCCCGTATCAAAAATAGTAAAAGCCGTAATATCGTTGCTATCAATATACGGCAGCGGCCGCCCGTCTTCTGCCAACAAAGGCGCAACAGTCGGCACCACAGGTTCCAATCCGTTCGGGTCTCTAATCGCGCTGTAATCTTCCCGATATCCCGGCGGCACAAATCGGCGCTTTTCCCCCGCAAAAGCACCGTAACTGTTGCCCACATTAGAAGTCTCCAAAAAGTGCATTCCGCTGGAACTTACAAACCGATTCCACAAGTGCGAATGTCCGTAAAATACCAACTGCACCCCCGCTGTTTCTAGTAGCGGCACTACATCCCGAATCAGATAATCTTGCTGTTTCGGATACTCGTAACGCACCATTTTAATCTCGCCATCGAGAGCGCGATCGACTATTTGCACTGGATCGGTATAAGCAGGTACAATATTGTCACCCAGAGAATGCGGCGGGTGGTGAAACATCACAATTTTATATTTTGCCTGCTGGAATTCCGCACTCTTTAACTCTTGTTGCAGCCAAGTATATTGAGCGCTGCCCTTGACAATCGGCTCAAAAATATGCTGTCCGTATCCCCATTTTTCGGGATTATTAAAATCTTCGTCCCGTTCGCGATACCTGCCTCTGGCACCCGAATCTAAATTCGGAGTCCGCCAGATATTTGTAACATACAAAGTAACTAACCGCACGTCCCCAAAAGTCACAGCATAGTAATTTTTGCCTCCCGGCAAATTGAAAACTTCCTCATAGGTATCGCTATTAAAACTATTGTTTT
The DNA here is from genome assembly GCF_036702825.1 of Microcoleus sp. A003_D6. Lineage (NCBI taxonomy): Bacteria > Bacillati > Cyanobacteriota > Cyanophyceae > Oscillatoriales > Microcoleaceae > Microcoleus > Microcoleus sp. A003_D6. The sequence continues at coordinate 4,555 of NZ_JAUBWA010000094.1, forward strand.
TTTGCCATATTTCCCGTACCGAAGAGTCATTATTAGTATTCAAAGATGCAGCACGTTTAGCGTATATTTTTTCGGCAGCGGCGCGGGGAAAAGGATCATTAAATTGGTCATCTAGTTTGCTGTTGTTTGCAAAGCGACCCATGATTTCGTGATTGCCAATGGCGGGAAATAAAGGCGCGTGTTGGATCAGTTCGCCGCCGCTGTAAACGGTTTTGATGCCGTTTTTGTCGAGTTCGGAAAATGCGCGACCTTGCAGAGAGGGAAAGAAGGCGCGGCCTCGGTAGTCGTCGAACCATTCAGAAGCGCGATCGGGTATATTAATTAAATCCCCTGCCATAAAAACCGCGTCAACTCTGCCAATTGTTTCGGCTACTTTCTGGAGATTGGCCGCTGTCATCGGCATCAATTGATGGTCGGAAGTGAGGAGAATTTTGAGCGCCATTCCTGCTGCTGGTGTCGGAGAAAGAGTGAAAACTTTGCTGCTGACAGATGCGCCATCTTTCCGTTCGCTGGTGACTCGATAAGGAATGCGAACACCGGTCATTAAATTGGGGACTTCTGCTTCGTGGCGCCAGATGTCGCGGACAATTGGATTACTGTCAATTATGCTTTGTTTGATTTCATCGGAGATGCGCGAGTCTTTGTCTTCGCGAGTGCGGCTTAGCTTGGTAGTATTTGCAGCCGCAATTAGACTCAAATTTTCGCCGTAAGCAACAGTGTTGCGAGTACCGGCAAACTCGGTAAACCAGACAACTCGCACCGAGTTTGCTGTTGGGACTTGCAGAAACGGATCGGTTAAAAGCTGAGGTTTGTTAAGGTAAGATTGCATCATAAAACCTAGCAGTAGGACAATCAAAATCAAAACAGCAAAAAACCAGGGATTGCGGGGCAAATCTCTAGAATTGTCTAATTGATCGGGCAATGGTGTCAACATAAGTCATTAGTCATTAGTCGTTAGTCATTAGTCATTAGTCATTAGTAGGCAGAAAAAAAGCCATCGATTTTAGATTCTCGACTCGAAATTTTAAACTACCAAAGTTATCAAAAAGTTAAGAAATTAGTAAAATATCTCACATCTAACAAACTTCAACCATTTTTTCACATCTTCCCATCTCTCCATTCTCTTTCTCTGCGCCCTCTGCGCCCTCTGCGGTTCATAAAAAAAATCTCAAAAATGCTTGAGACTTGCGATATAACATTCTTAACACCCTTCCTTCAATCTAAAATCTAAAATCTAAAATCCCATGACTCGCCACCTTCTCAAGGCTAACTGCAAAACCGTACACTTGGGCGGTTTTTCTCCGAATATCGAACCTGCTTTAAGGGTAGATTCGGGCGATCGCATCGACATCGAAACCTATTCAGGATATTATGTTGCTGACAAAGCCCCGCCCGAATTTCTCACCCCTGAATTTTTAGATATTTGTCAGAATTTGCCTCCCAACCGCAAAGTTGGCCCCGGGCCCCACTTGCTGACAGGCCCGATTTATGTTAACAATGCCGAACCGGGAGACGTTTTAGAAATTTACATAGAGGATGTTTACCCGAGTTTACCAGTAGGATTTAATGCAATTCGCGCCGGATGGGGAGCCTTGCCTGAGTATTTCCCAGAACCTAAATTGCGGTTTATTCCGCTAGATTTAGAGCAAAAAATTGCAGAATTTCCCCCTGATAGCGGCATTCGGATTCCCCTGCATCCTTTTTTTGGAATTATCGGCGTTGCCAATGCAGAAATCAACCGTTCTTCTATTCCTCCTGGGCGTTACGGCGGCAATATGGACAATCAGGAACTCCAACCAGGAACGCGGTTATTTTTACCTGTTTTTCTGCGCGGCGGTTTACTGTCCGTCGGCGACGGACATTCGGCACAAGGAGACGGTGAAGTTGACGGTACTGCCATTGAAACTTCGATGAACGGCACTATTCAAATCATATTACGCAAGGATTTATTTCTGATATTTCCGTTTGCTGAAACGCCCAGTCATATTGTGATTATGGGATTTGGTAGAACATTAGATGAAGCGTTTGAGATGGCGGTCAAACAGACGGTTTATTGGCTGCAAAACTTTGCAGGTTTCAAAGAAGAAGAGGCTTATGTTTTGTGTTCCCTATCGGTAAATTTTCGGATTACGCAGGCTGTCAACAATCCCCAAAAAGGAGTTCACGGAATGGTGCCCAAGTGTATTTTGCCGGAGGTGAAAATTATTGGCCACCGAGTTTGAGGTAGCATGATAACACGCGATCGACCAAAAAATTAAGATCGCGATCGCAAAAACTACACAAATTTGTCACTGCGGTGGGTCGATCGCGATCGCCCTCCTGTTGAAAATTAAGCTTAAGATAAGATAAGTTACAAATTCTACTTAATATCGACCTCAACATGAAAAACCAGACTGACGATGTTGCCAAAAAAGATTTAGTCGATCGAGCTTTTGGAAGTGCAGCAATACCCGATCCGACAGCGTGGGTGCAGGAACATTATTTTCTGGCTAATTTCGCAGCTACTCTCGCCTACCTCCAAGAACATTTGTCTGATGACAGTTGCGACATCGGCGAGAATGGCGACTCGGGCGAGGGTATATTATCGATCGATACTAAAATTAGAGATATTTTGAGAGCTACTTTTAGCGACGACTGCTGGCTTTATGTCGAAAGTTTATTGTGAGTTTGGTAAAATCCATAAGTATTTATAGATTAATAACTTTAGATCGTAAATCATATTTGTTTCAAAAAAGAATGCAACTTTAGGCCCGCGATCCAAACCCTGAGATTGTCTTTCATTCCCAATTCTTTAATCTAAAATCGTTCTCCTCTACCTCACGCCGCAGTCTAAAATCTAAAATCTAAAATCTAAAATCGACTGACGTATTGTGATGCAGGATACTTTAGATCCGCCGGGAATTACTGTCGCTAGGAATTTCGATCGATCGCAAAAACCCCGCACTTTCTTCGGGCAAAGCAGTATTGATAAACATCCCGCTGCCCAACTCAAACCCAGCTTGCTTGGTGACTCTGGGAATAATTGCGATATACCAGTGAAAGTATTTTGTCCCCTGTTCCGCTGTCGGCACTGAGCGGATAGTATAGTTGTAATCGGGATTGTTCAATCCGTAATAAAGCTTAGCCAGTACAGTTTTCAAAGTATCAGCAAGATCCGTAATTTCCGCATCGGTAATGTCATCAAACGAAGAAGAATGCCGGCGCGGAAAAATCCAGATATGAAACGGCGAAAGTGCAGCATAAGGGATAAAAACTACAAAATGTTCGCTCTCGAAAATCACTCTTTCACCCGCCGCTAACTCATCTTCCAAAGTGCGGCAAAACAGACATTCTCCCGTGTCGTCAAAATAGCGAACTGCTGCATCAATGCGGCTGCGAAATAGGCTGGGTACAACTGGCGTAGCTGCTATCTGCGAGTGGGGATGTTCGAGAGAAGTTCCGGCACTCTCCCCGTGATTTTTGAAGATAATAATTGTTTCAATATGAGGATATTTTCTGATTTCTACATAGCGTTGGCGGTATACTAAAAGTATGTCCGTTACTTCTTCAACGCTCAACAAAGCTGTCGTCAAATCGTGTCGCGGGTGTTCGACAATTACTTCGTGAACGCCGATTCCCGCCATCGTGCGGTGAATTCCCGACGATATTCTCATCCATTCTGCTGTCGGGGAGAGGGCGGGATATTTGTTGCCAATGGCCCTGACTTTCCAGCCGGTGCGATCGCCCAAACGGCAAGTTTCTAAGGTTCCGTCTTCCTCATTTCCCACGCAAAACGGGCAATCGGCACGGTGCGGCGGCAATGGTGCGATCGACTTTTTGGGATTGGTAAATTTGTCAGGTCTTTTTGCGCGATCGGTGGCGATGATTACCCAATCTCGGGTAATTAGATTTTGTCTAAGTTCTGACATTTTCTTACCTTTTGTTTTAGGGTCAAACTGTATCTTATTTTAGATACACAATTTGTGCTTTGTCATCGCTTTTTTGTGAATTCTTAATAAAAATTGATTTATTTGTGAGTTGAAAATTCTAAAATCATGGCGAAGAGAATTCGCTTCTAAGTAGACCTCTTGCAAAAATAACTAGGACGGGCTCTGGGGCCCATCCCACAATTTTTTTTTCTTGTGGAATGGGCCCCAGAGCCCGTTCCAGAATTTGATTAAAAGGATTTTTGCAAGAGGTCTAATGTTCCGCTGTCAAAAGATTGAATTGCTCGGTATCAATGCGATTTGCTCGATACAAAATCTCAGCTATTTCCGAAAGCGCTAACACAGAATGGGCGCGATAACCGTTAGCCTGCAATTTATCTTTAACTCCCTGTTCGTGGTCGATCAGTACCACGATATCTTCCACATTTAACCCAGCAGATTTTAACTTTCCCGCGCCTTCCATCACGCTTTTGCCGCTGATCAAAATATCATCGACTACGACAATCGTTTCTCCTGCCTGAAAATGCCCCTCAATTAACTTACCTGCACCGTAAGTTTTCACCTCCTTGCGCGGGAAAATCATCGGGCGTTCCATCCGCAAAGCTAAACCAGTTGCTGTGGGTAAAGAACCGTAGGGAATTCCCGCGATGCGATCGAATTTTAAATCCTTGAGAATGTCTGCATAAGCGCTGACAATTTGATGAAAAATCTGCGGAATAGAAATTATTTTCCGCAAGTCGATGTAATATGGAAATACGGCTCCCGATGCTTGTACGTGGTCGCCAAAAACTACGCAGCCGATGTCATAAAGTTGCAAGATTAAATCGTGGTGAGGTTCCGGTTGTAAAAAGCAAACATCGGGCAGCCACAATTCGCAAGTGGGACTACCTGCGATCGCCCGCAGCCTCTGTTGATTAATACTATCCCGCAATTTCTCAATTTCTCGGCGCGGCTCTTTCCCCGCTAATAAACTTGGGGGGACTGGCAGCAATAAATCTTCACCATTCTTGCTTAAACCGGCCGCCAGCAGTTCTGCGAGGTCGTTTTCTTCTGTCAGGTCATTTTCTTCGGCGATGTCTCCTTCGACTAAAATTAGGCGTTCAGGAGCCGCTTGGCGGATGCGCGCCAACATATCCGGCATTACTCCTACTTCTAAACCGACTTTTTCGGGAGTTCCCCAAGTTTGAGAAAGCCGGACTAATTGCAAGTACAAAGGGTTTTGGGGTGTCGGGTATTCTTGCACAGCCTCGGCTGAGGGGTTGGCGGTGGCACAGAGTACAAAAACAGTTTTTCCGGCGTATAACAAAAAAGGCGCTACTTGGTCGAATCCGGCATAGGGACTTAAGGTAATAGCGTCAACTTGCCAGTCTTGAAATACAATTTTGGCAAACACTGTGCTGGTATTTAAATCGCAGTGTTTTGCATCTAAAATTACTGGCAGGTGAGGGGGAATAATTGTTAATATTTCTTGCAGCAATTCCGAACCGGGAATACCGAGAGATTGGTAAAAACCGAGGGTGATTTTGCAGGCACTGATTAAATCTGCTGTTTGGTCGATCGCACTTTTTAGCTTTGACAACAAATCAGTTACAAAAGTTTGAGTTTCCTCCCCAGTCATGGAAACCAGCGGGGGCAAGGTTTCCGGGTCGGGGTCGAGGGCTAAATACAGCAAACTTTGATTGGTTTCAACAGCCGCTAACAGTTTATCGAAAAAGTTGGTTCGATCCGTCATAGTGTGTTAGGGAGGTAAGGGGAAATTAAAAAATTGCCGATCGAAGTGGGATTGGTGTTGTGCCGGAAGAAACCGATCCCCGTTGAAATTGAAATTAAGAATCTTGTGAACGAACCTGACGGTCAACTGAGTACAGTTAGACCGCAGGCTTCTTTTTCCTTTTTTTCAAAGGCTTTTTTGAGTGACGGAGTTCCCCCGCCACTTTCGTAATTCAGTCCAATCTTTTTTATAAGCTTGGCTGAATTTTCATCACGATCCACAGATTCACCACACTGACAAGAATGCCACCGCTCCGACAATTCTTTCGGTACTTTATTGAGGCAATTCCAACAATGCTGAGAAGTCCCCTTGGGGTCGATAAATAAAATACTCTTACCTAGTTTCCAAGCAATATACTTAAGAACATTAGCGAATTGACCGTGAGCAGCATCAAGCATTGATTTGTTCAATCCACTTTTGGCGGCTTGACCATTTGGCAAGTAGATCAAATTCCCATCATCAATGGCGGTCTTGATTTTAGCACGCTTGGTCAAATTCTTAATGCTCAAATCTTCAACGATCAAAACATCACACTTATCAAAAAGTTCATGCGCTGTTTTGAATTGAAAATCCAATCTTGCCCTGGCTACAAATTGATGGAGTTTGGAAATCTTGCTCTTGATAATTTGCCAAGGTTTAGAATTCTTGACTCTATTAGCCAGCTTCGATTGAAGTCTTGCTAACTTCTCAGCAGATTTCCTCAAAAATCTGGGGTTTTCGATTCTTTCGCCAGTGGAAAGATAGGCATAATTAGTAATTCCTAAATCAAGACCAAGACTGTTTTCTTCGGTCGGTTGAATTTCTGCAACCATTACTGGAACTGTTTTGTCTTCTAGCGTCAAGGAAATATGCCACCCATCTGCTTCTCTGATAACCGTTCCCGTCTTAACCTTAAAACCTGCTGGTATTGAGCGATGGAACACCATCGGTACTTGACCTATTTTTGCAAGGTCAATACAAATTCTATTTTGCTCATCCTTGATAACATTGAGATTGTCTAATTGAGGATAAGTAAAAGATTTGTAGTAGTGGCAACCTTTGAACTTAGGTTTACCTCTACGATTACCATTTTTGTCCGGTGTTGTAAAATTCGAGAAAGAAGTTTCGACTCGATTAACCACATCCTGCAAAACCTGAGAATCTAAGCTTTTGTAATCATAAAATAGTTTCTTAGTGTTTTTCAAGTCAGCTAGCTGTATCGTTTGCCATTGAACGTACCCGCCTTCAATATTTGAGAAAACATCACCCTTTTTGGTCAGAGGATTACCCAATTCATCCTTTTTTCTGCCATCCCTAGTTTGTATTCTCGTCAAGGGAATATTTTGGTAAATCTCCTCAACAGGGACTATAGATGCAGTCAAAGGACAAGCGTTAATAGGAGTTCTCGTAGACTCCCACCACCTATATCTTTCGCTTAGTCGATAATTGTATTGTCTACGACAGAGTTCTAGATGTTTTTCGATGGTTACTAACTGAGCTTTTGTGGCTTTGAGGCGGTATTTATACGTTAATTTCATCAGAAAGTTCCTTCTTTTTCGATCTTGTTATAGTATAGTTGACTTGTACACAAAACACAACACTAATTTAATACAATTATCGGGCTTTGTCCGCGACGACCGACGCGCCTTTCATCCCTACTGTGATTTATTTGGGGTACTTCGCTGTGCTCAGATTTATCCCCTCTAAATACACAGAGGGACTTCCCGGCTGATAGTTAACATTGTAGAATGTAAAGAGCAGGAAATCTGTAACTTTGGGAGCAGTTTCATGGGTAATGATTTTCGGGTTGGCTACACGGGTGATTGCACCTAAGCCGCAGCAAGTCAATTAGTTGGGGTAAACTAACCAGTGTCCGGGCGGGGATTTTATCGGCATTCCCTGCGGCAGGCGAGTTTAGCAAATGCGGATTTGCCAGGGGCAGATTTGAGAGAAGCAAATTTTAGAGAAGCTAATTTATCCGGGGCAAATTTGAGCGGGGCTGCTGTGTGGCAAGCTAATTTATAAGGCGCTAATTTGACTCAAGTTAATTTAATCCAGAGCCCGTTTGACGGGGCTAATCTAAAAAATGCTACCGTTGCAGGTGTTATTTAGGTTGACGGTAGTATTAAATAGAAGCATAAGTTAAAGCCATGCCCGCCTTATCATATGGATAGTAATAAATGATCGCTAAGATCGACTTTTCGACTTGGGACGAGTTGCTGCAACGCTACGTTGACGATTTTGGTCGCGTCAATTATCAACGCTGGAAAGCTGAGGGGGCGGAGGTTTTGAGGGCGTGGCTGGAAAGTTTGGCTGATGTGGATTTGGCGGATTTTACTGATGCGGATGCGCGGCTGGCGTTGTGGCTGAATGCGTACAATGCGATCGCAATTTCTCAAGTTCTGGAAGTATATCCGATCGCGTCCATCCGTCCCAAAGTTTTGGGAATTCCCAACTGGCTGAGTTTTTTGGATTTTTTCACTCGTTCAAATTCGATTATTGGCGGCAAAAAGTACAGTCTCAATCAAATCGAACACGCTATTTTGCGGCCGGAATTTGCGGAACCGCGCATCCATTTTGCATTAGTTTGCGCTTCTGTCGGGTGCCCGCTGCTGCGCCGGGGGGCTTATTTTGCGGAGTCGGTGCGAACTCAACTAGAAGCGGATGCCAGCCGTTTTATTCACAATCCTGATAAGGTGCGATATGATGCCGAGAAAAAGACGCTTTATTTGAGCAAGATTTTTAAGTGGTACGGGGAGGATTTTGTAAAGGCGGCGGGTTCGGTGGCTGAGTATGTGGGCGGTTATTTGGGGCCGGAGGTGGCTGTGGGTGATGGATGGGCGAGCGTTTTTTTGCCTTACGACTGGAATTTGAATCGGGTTGATGGATAAAATTTGCGCCTATGGGTAGGTGTTTTATTGAGGGGGTAATTTTTTTAGTCTGTCGTTACCCCTTCAAATTGCCAGATTCAACAGGGCGATCGGATGACTCCGAGGCGATCGGATGACTTGGAGGGAACAGGGCGATCGACTCGCTGGCACTGGCACGGCTGGCAAAATGTAGCCATCTAGCGGGGTTTAGAGGGTTTTGGGGTGATTGGATGGCTGGCACTGGCACGGTGGCTTAAATTGCACCACAGGCACGGTTGCACAGTCGCAACAGTTGGAGCGGTCGGAGCGGTGGCAGTGTCGATCGGACTGTTGGAGCGGTGGCACGGTCTAGCGGTAAGGTGGCGGTCGGAGAGGTTGATACAGGTCTTTATGTAAAGAGTTGATATTTAAGTATTTTCTCGCTTGACATTGAATTTAAAAAGGTTGAATATGCAATAAGGACTTGTAATTCCTTTCTTTTGGAGAAATGATAAATGTCTAATCATAAAGATAACTCTGAAGATAAAGCAGAGGCAATTGGATATGTAGCTGGTGGTGCTGTGGCTGGAGCTGGTGTAGCTGGTGCAGTAGGTGGGATGGGTTTAGCAGTTGGCGGAACGGCTGTTGCAATTGGTGCAGCACCCGTTGTTGCTGCTGGTGCTGTTGTCGGTTTAGCAGCATACGGACTCAAGAAATTGTTTTTCAATTAAACGAAATTTTATTTTTCAATTTATGGGGTAAGTTATGTTGCTTGCCCTTTTTTAATGATTATTTTGATGAAGCTATGGCGGTTAAAAGTTATAGATGGAGAAATACCAACCTAGACGGGGTGTTGTATGGTTTTGGGTGATTGCACATTAAGGACGGCTGGCAGTGTCAGAATCGCACCACAGGCACGGCTGCACAGTAACTGTTTTGTGTTGGAGTGTGTTGAAGGTGGCTATTTGCTGAAAGCTAAATCCATAGTTGATTAAGGGATAGTAAGGTTCCAGGCGTATTTTGAGGATTTGAGGGGGAAGCTCCAATATGCTAGTATTTATAAGCTTACAAAATTTTCTTTAATTTCATAAAAAATGAGTGAAATACAGAACGTACTAGCAAGAGAGTTGTTGCGTAGAGCTAGGGATTTCATGCAACAAGAAGAATATTCAGAAGTAATTGCCTATGCTACGGCTGCCTTAGAAGTCATGTTTAACTACATTAAACAAAATGGTGTACGGAGTTCAGCGGATTTAAATGACATAAATATTTGTTATTACTTAGGAATTAATATAGAGTCATATGTCCGCTACAGAAAAAGGGTTGGATATTATTCCCCAAACGCATCAGGTCGAGAAATTCATAAAGTATCAGGTCTGTTTTTTCAGCGGATCAAAGATGAATTTGATAAGAAAGATGCAGAAGCTTCATTGGACTACTGTACCAAAATTATAATAAACATTGAAAAAACTTTAGAACGGTTCAATAAACCTTTCAGCGAGGAATAATCAACGAGCTGACCCCCAATGCGAACTTTCTGGTTTTTGCTTTGAGAGCTAAATTGTTGGAACTGATTTGGTTGCCAAGATACTTGATGCACTATTGGCTAAAAATAAAGCCCCACTTCTAACCGCTATAGAGTTTAATAAAAGCCAAAGATATTGAGTATCCTGACTTAGCAGCAGTGCTTCCACGTTCTAGGCTGAAAGATTTGAGTTTCTTGACTTAGGGGCAAAGGTTACAAGCTTTAGGCGGGGAAATGTGGTTTCCCCGCCTAGCTTTGTTTGAGGCTCTAAATCAGAAAATATACGTTTCCTGATGTGGTTTCAATAGTTACAGGCTCTAGGCGGGGAAATACCCCAAATTCTCTCATAGAGCCTTGAACGGATTCAATTTGCAATCAACCTAAATCCCTATCAGGGATTGAAACATGGCCTCAATCAACTGGAGGGTGGAGATTTTCACTAATCGGTAGGTGGTTAGTTGACATACTCACCGACCTGAAGGTGCGGTGATTCCTAAGCCTCACAACTTAGGTTTCTGCTTCTTAGCAACTGCCTCTACCCACAAGGAGATTTGGCCTTACGTTCGCTCCACAGACTAACCCCGCAAGCCCTGCGGTTTTATGTGTCGAATACCAACAAAAATCTTTGTTGTTTGATTTTAGGGGTGGACTGCCCATTGCCCTGTCCTCTTTTCCCGGTCTACCGATTTTTCTTCCCCGTTGCAGTCATTGCAAGCTTTGGTGTTAGGGTTTATGTCTCCATCGTCGCGGGTGGGTCATTGACCAATTATATTTTAACACAAAGCCGTCCTAAAAGGACGGGGTTTCTACCCAATTTTTTGATGAATGCTAACCAATTAGCTATCGATCCGCCCTTAAACCTCTCCACTCAAAATCTGTTGAACCGTCAAACTTAACTGTGGAAACATCGGAGATACGATCGCCTCCCCATCCCGAAACACCCCAACCTCAACATATTGCCCATCCTGAAGCCGCAAAACCGTCACCACTTGTTCAATTGGATCGATAACCCAATACTCTGCAATGCCCCGCGCTGCGTACTGAGCTCGTTTGCGCTGGTAATCCCGATCCCTGCCCAGTCTACCCGGACTGACTACCTCCACAACAAACCGAGGAGGCAACATATCGAAAGTGATAGTTAGCCTGGTTGCTGTCAGCGGAATGTGTTCAGGTTCCAGAATTATCAAATCGGGGTAGCGGTTGGCCGCATCTCCCGATCGCAAAACGGCAACTTGAACCTCGCAATTATGCGTTTTAATCAGTCTAAGTGGCACTAGCCCGCTGCTAGCCAGATAGAAAAATAGATAGTTAGCAATGAAATTATTAGGTTCAGATTCTGGCGGCAAAGCCATTAACTCGCCATCAATTAACTCATAGCGTCGATCCGTCTCATTTGAGTAATTAAGGTACTCATCAAAAGTTAATTTTTTAGATTGAGCTTGTACCATAAAGTTACATTCCTTAATTTATTCGTCCCTTTCTGCTGAGAGTTTGTTTATATAGAAGCAGTTTGAACCGCCAAAGGATCTAAATCAAATCTGCTGTGCTAGTTCAGCAGGTGTCCCAGCCTCCATCGACAATCGCCCCACAAGTGACATATTAAAAACTATCACAGTTCAAATCAAATACGGTTCAGTTAAAACTGTTTATTCCTCGGAGATCCCCCTAAATCCCCCTTAAGAAGGGGGACTTTGAGTAAGTTCTTGTCCCCCCCTTCTTAAGGGGGGCTAGGGGGGATCGGGCTTAACTGAACCGTATTGAGTTCAAATCCTCTGGAATATAAACAATGATTTCAGATAAATTTCGGCGCGAGTTGCGAGAACAAGCCAAACTCTGGCAAGCAGAAGGACTCATCGACACTTCATTCTACCAACAACTTTCGGAACGCTACCAATTCAACACACTCGAAACCGCCTCCCGCAACCGATTCCTCAGCATTCTGATGAGTCTCGGCGGCATTCTCCTCGGTATAGGAGTCATCACCTTTGTCGCCGCAAACTGGCAAGTTTGGTCGCGCGAAGTGAGAGTTGCGCTGCTGCTAAGTCTTTTCGTAGCAGTCAATGCAGCGGGTTTCTATCTGTGGCGAATTCCCCCATCCCGAAGCCAAAGCTCAAATCAAAATATTTTGCCCGCAACCAAAGGGCGAAACAAACTCCTAGGTGAAGGATTGTTGCTGTTAGGTGCTCTGATTTTAGGAGCAAATATGGCATTGATGGCGCAAATGTTCCACATAGGCGGTTCTCCCTACGGACTTTTCCTTGCTTGGGGAATCGGCGTGCTCGGAATGGCTTACAGTTTGCGGTTGACTTCCTTGGGCGTTTTGTCGGCACTTTTAATCGGTTTGGGCTATTGGCTTGCCGTGTTAGATTGGTCTTCCAAAGTCGAGTTTTCTTGGCTGGAAGTTTTGGTGCGGCAAATGCCGATCGCAGCCAGTATAATGTTTGTGCCGCTGGCTTATTGGTGTCGGTCGCGTGCTATTTTTGCCATAGGTGCGATCGCGATAATTTTTTCCCTACAAGTTTCTATCGTCCAAGGGTTAAATCAAACCTGGGGTACAGCAATTTTTTGCGCTTTGCCGCCCGCTTTGCTGTGGGGATACGACGATGCAATCTGGCCGAAGGTACACAGCAGGCTGTTTCAACCTACCGCCCGCAGTTTAGCACTGCTGTTTCTCGCCGCTTTGTTTTATGTTCTTTCTTTCTACGGGCTTTGGCAAGATTCGCCGAATCCTGCGTCAACTGAGCCCGATCGGGTTTTGTTAGCAAATGTGGCTGTTTTGGGTGCTTTAGCGGTGTTTGAGTGGCTGCATTTGGGACGTTCTGAGTTCCGCCGTCCGAAACAAAAAGGAGGGGATTTTACGGCAGGTGCGATCGGCATTTTCATCCTCGCCAGCGCCTTAATACCGCTTTTTCACCTCAGTTTTACTCCCATTCCTCAAGTAGCAACTTTTCTGTTCAATGTTTTATCATTTCTGCTCGCTGTCGGCTTAATCCGAGAAGGTTTAGCATTAGGAAACCGCCAGACTTTTTGGGGCGGCATGGTATTAATTACCCTGCAAATTATCAGCCGAGTCTTTGAATATAACACAGAATTGTTGCTCAAATCTTTTGTATTTGTTTTGTGCGGAATTGGTGTTATTGCTGCTGGTTTGTGGTTCGAGCGCCACTTTGCCACAATCAAAGATGAATAGAAAGAGAAGTTCGGCAACGGATTATTTAACGGATGTAACGGATTGAAGGAATAAATGACCCATGCCCCATGCCCCATGCCCTATGCCCAGTAATATGAACAAAAACAACATCGACCTATTAGTTAAAAATCCCGATCCAACAAATCTGTTTCAGCTTCCTCCGGAAGCAAAACGCCTTCCAGCGTGGCGGCTGTGGGTTCCTTTGCTCCTGCAAATCGGACTAATTGCCGCAGTACCAGCGACGGCAGTTTACACTTTTATTACTGGCAAAACAGTTGTCCTGCAAACAGCACCAGTAGACCCTTACGACTTTTTGCGCGGATATTACCAAGTTTTGAGCTATGATATTTCCGATCGCACCAATCTAGAAAAACTCCCCGGCTGGAAAGATTTACCTGGCGACAAAACACCTTGTCCGCCCGGAATTGTTTGTCCGCAAAATCAGCACAATGTCAAGCCAGAAACCAGTTTATATGTAATTTTAGAAGCGCCAAAAGCCGCGACTAATCCCGGCCGCCCCCAAGCTTGGAAACCCGTCCGCGTCAGTCTCAAAAATCCCGCTAATTTGCCCGTCAACCAAATCGCAATTAAAGGCAAATATAACAGTTGGCGAATGGAATACGGCTTAGAAACTTATTATATGCCAGAGGATGAAAGGGAAAAAGTCAATCAGGAGATTAGCGAAGCTCAAAGGAACCAGCGACAATCTTTTTTGGTAGAAGTAAAGGTTGACAAAACAGGCCATGCTGTGCCTGTGAGTTTGTGGGTGCGCGATCGCAATTATCGATTTTAGCTGATATCTCGCACCATTGTCAGCAACAGGCTGTCCGGCCTGTTCCACAAAATATAAATTTTCTTGTGGAACAGGCATCTTGCCTGTTCCTAAACAATTAATTGAGAATGGTGCAACATATGAGTTTTAGCCAAAAAGGGCAAAAGGACGCGCGTGCGTAGCTATCCCGTAGGGAATCCGGCTTTTTGGTCTAGCTTTGAGTATTTTAGCTTAGGGAGGGTGCGGAGGTTGGGCGATACCCTACCGCAACGGGCCCGCAGGCGCGATCGGGATAGCTTCGCTCGCGCGGAAATTTCAATTGCCGACAACCTAGGAGAATCTATTAAGATATATAAGACTTGTGCTAATCTTGCCATTTCAAGGGTGCAAGTCATGACTCTACTGGAGCTTCTCATGTTAGCCGAGCTAATCTCAGCCAGACGCATACTCAAGACCAAACTCCTCGACTTTTTAGGACTTCCCGAAAATTGCCAAGACAAAACCGATCGCCTCGTCAACCGAATTGTATCCCTGCTGGAAGCAAATCCAGCCGAACAAGAAAGATTTTGGGAGACATTCAAAAGTGAATTAGCCGTCGATCCTGCTGAATTAGAAACAATACTCAAGTGTTCGCCAGCCGAACGCCAGCAGTGGATTGAACAAGACAAACTCCCTATTTTAGAATACCGCTCCTTCCGCAAATCCGGAATCCATTTAGAATATCCCGTTCACGACAGAAGATTCATCTTAAGTCTAACGCCAACCGATATTAATAATTGGCGCAAAGAACCCAAAGGGCTGATTAAAAATAATCACCAAATACCCACCCCAATCAATACAGAAAAGCCTGAAGAAAACGAACAATCGCGAGTAGCTTTTAGTTCCGAGTGGGAAAAAATCATTGCCGACTGGAAAGAACAAGGTTCGGCAGAAATTTCAGCAACCTTCCAGCTAGCATACTGGACAGTTTGGGCGTCGCGCTGGGCCAAAGAAAATCAGCTCAACAGCTTTAAAGCAGTTAATAAATATAAGGAAATCTACGAAACTACCCAGCAGGAATGGTACCAGCGAAAAAATCAAGCAGTCAAGTTACTGATTGAAATGCCCTACGCCATGCTTTACTTCTACCGTCCGGCGGATGCTGACAAATTATATCTCGAACTGTGCGACGACCACCAGGAAATGATGAAAGATGGCTACTATTGGGATAAGTGGGATTTTTTCTATCAGAACCGCAAATTGGTAAATAAGTGCCGCGAATGCGTTTACTCCGAAACCAAAGATTATTACTCGCTTTACTACCTGGAAATCAAGAGCGACAAGTTTCCCGATTTTAGCTTTTCTTTCCACACGCCGTACACAATTGGCAGAAAATTTTTGCCGCATCCAGAAACGCTGCCTTATGTAGACCACGTAGAACAAGACGGCATTTTTCGCTTTGGCCGCCCGCTGCTGGAACAGGAGAAAGTTATTCACACAGAAAAGGATGTATTGCTAAAGTTTGATGCGGCTTTGGCCGAAGCGAAAAAGTTTTTTTAGTTATGAGTCATCAGTCATTAGTTATTAGTCATTAGTCATTAGTCATTAGTTGACAAGTATAGTAAGATGCGCGCCCCGACCTCAGAAACCGGGTTTCTGGCAAGATTTATCGTTACTTAACCCAAAATTCGTAGAAACCCGGTTTCTTACCCGCGCGCGCCGAACTCAGAAACCGGGTTTCTTCCGAGATTAATCGTCACTCAGCCCAAAATTCGTAGAAACCCGGTTTCTTACCCGCGCACTCACTAATAACAACTGTCAACTGTCAACTGTCAACTGTCAACTGACTTTTGAACTTGGATTACTTGAATGCTGCCGTCAGCATAAAGTTTTGGTTGTTGAGTTCATTCGGAATTGTATGCTTGAAATCCCACCTCTGCCAACAAACTTTCCAAGTCAGTTTCGATCGACTTCCATGCAGTTTCAGTCTCAAACAACCACAAAAAAACAGCCAACCCTGCCCAAAAAACCGGATTTGTGAGATGAAAATCTACCAAAATGAATAGACCACCGTACTTGAGCGCGCGGTATACTTCCTGAAAGATTTGTCGCAATTGCGCCCGATCACATGAAGTGCATCGCAACGCTGCTGTGTACTCCTGTCAAACTGACATTCGGGAAAAGCTTCTAAATAATAATTGGCTGATGGCACATTTTTCCTTGCCCCTTGCAGAGATAATGGCGCAGCGTCAAGTCCTGTGACATCCTGGAAATATTGCACCAGAAATTGCGTAGTTTGACCGCTGGGGCAGCAAAGGTCTAAAACTTTAGTTTCCGCGCTCACTCACAATAAAATTTTGCAACGCTCTCTGGCCCAAACGAGCCTCTGGACCTACGCTCACTCGCGGGCCAGAGGCGCGATCGCATCTTACAGCCACTGATACCGATAACTTAAATCTCTAAAAATTGTTGCCACAGTCAAAATTATGTATACCTTGCTATCGACTTAAGATATTATCAAAAAACTGGGTTTAAAACCCCGTCCTTATAGGACGGCTTTCTATTGGATAAACGTGAAATGTTTGACAAAACAATCCTAAGTCAGGTTAGAATTAAGTTGCCAAGGTGAAACTCCTTTGCCATCGTGAAACAGTTAAGACACACTTTCAGGCATAAATTTAGGGGCAAAGAGCAGCGAAAACTCTTAAAACAGCTAGGGATTTAAAAATAACATCCCAATATCCAGAGAACGAAACACTTTGTTGACGGTTCAAGTAAGGCGGGGCACGCCTGAACTCTAGGTTCGTATCCTAGTACGCTTGGGGAGATAGACCCTCTGGGGTTCACTAAGTTAAGCTCGTCAATTGGTGGTATACCACGGTTGAAAGGTTTAAGCATTGCCGTAAGGATAGTGAATAGTAAGGTCAGTCGTTGAGCCAAGAATCCTCGCGCCTGATAGTCGAGGAGTGTCAATAAGTAATATGATAAAGATAAATAACAGAACTGAGACGATGGGAGAGCTGTAACCGCTATGGGTCGTGTGGGAGTATTGCTATTAAACTTGGGCGGGCCAGATCAAATCGAGGATGTCCGCCCTTTCCTGTTCAACTTGTTTGCTGACCCGGAAATCATTCGCATTCCGTTTCCGTGGATGCAAAAACCCCTCGCCTGGTTGATTTCGACCCTGCGCTTTCAGAAATCTCAGGAAAACTACCGCCAAATCGGGGGCGGCTCTCCTTTGCGGCGGATTACCGAAGAACAAGCCGCTTCGCTGCAAGAACTCTTGCAAAAAAAGGGACAGGATGCTCGGGTTTACGTGGGGATGCGCTACTGGCATCCTTTTACCGAAGAGGCGATCGCCAAAATTAAGCGCGATCGTATCGAACACTTGACAATCTTGCCGCTGTATCCTCAATTTTCCATCAGCACCAGCGGTTCTAGCTTCCGGCAGCTAGAAGAAATGTGGGGCAAAGATCCCGCTCTCAAGGATATCGAATATACCGCGATTCCTTCTTGGTATAAGCGGCCAGGCTACATTCAGGCAATGTCGGAATTGATTGCCCAAGAGCTAGATCGCAATCCAAATCCCGATCGAGTTCACATCTTTTTCAGCGCCCACGGCGTCCCCCTCAGCTATGTAGAAGAGGCTGGAGACCCCTATCAGCGCGAGATTGAAGATTGCACTCGTCTGATTGTGGAACATTTGAACCGATCGAACGAACACACTCTAGCTTATCAAAGTCGGGTTGGCCCGGTGGAATGGCTCAAGCCTTACACCGAAGACGCCATTACCGAATTGGCAGAAAATGGAGTGCAAGATTTGTTGGTAGTTCCGATTAGTTTCGTTTCCGAGCACATCGAGACTCTGCAAGAAATTGACATGGAGTATCGAGAATTAGCAGAAGAATCGGGGATTGAAAATTTCTACCGAGTGCCCGCCCTGAATACTAATCCGGTGTTTATTGAGGCTTTGGCCGATTTAGTCATTGAGTCGATCGAATCTCCCAGCGTAAAATTCTCTGATGTTATACGCCCTTCCAAGATAGTGAAAATGTACCCTCAAGAGCAGTGGGAGTGGGGCTTGACTACGGGGGCGGAAGTCTGGAACGGTCGTGTGGCGATGATTGGTTTTGTGGCACTATTGCTGGAGTTAATTACGGGTCAGGGCCCGCTACACTCGATCGGATTGCTTTAAATTGACAGTTGACAGTTGGCAGTTGGCAGTTGACAGTTGACTGTTGGCAGTTGACTGTTGGCAGTTGACAGTTGTTACAATAGACCTCTTGCAAAAATAGCTGGGACGGGCAAGATGCCCATCCCACAAAAAGTTTTTTCTCTTGTGGGATGGGCATCTTGCCCGTCCGAAAATTTGCTTAAAATGACTTTTGCAAGAAGTCTAATTGACTAATGATATCAAATCGGTTGGTATCGGAATTATTCATCTCTCTCTTGTGGAGACTCAGCGCTCTCTGCGCCCTCTGCGGTTAAATCATTCCGAAACAACCGTAAACGATATGACTAATCACCAATAACTAATAACTAATAACTAATAACTAATACCCGATGCCCGATACCCGATGCCCGATGTCCGATGCCCAATAATTAAATTAATCTGGATCGCGCTTGCGGTGGCGGGGATTTCCCTTGTCGCCCGGTATTCCCTGACTTCTGTACCAGCGGTACCACTCTTTAGAACTGCGAATTGCCAGCCACAGCAGCATCATAGCAACTAACCCTCCCTGCCGCGGGGCGTCAAAGGCAAACAAAACCAAGGAAATGCACAGAACATCTTGGAGGAAAATCACCCAAATCGGCAAACCCCGCAGCCGGTAAAGCCATCCTGCTTGTACCAGTTGCAGCACTAAAGCCAACAAACCTCCGACAATACCAATAATCCACAGCATCCAAGGGTGAGCAATAATTTCGTCGATCGAACTTACCTGAGCGATCGCAATTCCCATAATTGCTCCTACAATGGGACTGAAAATAATTTGCACAATTTGGAGCACCCGCTGTCCCACAAAAGTTTTAGAAGCAAATAATTCTAACAGCGACCAACTCACCAAGATGGCGATCGCCACTGGGGGGTGAACCCCCGACAATAGAGGTATTTCCGACCAAAGTTTGTCAATCCGCAACAAACCAATTAACAGCAGGGGCAGGGCAATTCTCATACCCCCTGCCGCAGACGCAGAGAGTGCGGCTAGGAGTCCAACCATAATAATAATTCAGTTTCTAACGTCAGCTAAAGCCTCGATCTATTTCAGAATTTAATTCCCCTGGTGGCTGGCTGTGATTTGAGCGATCAAACTCAAAGTGCGGCTTGAGCTTAAATATCACCTTCTATTGTAAGTGTATCTGCTTAATCCTGCTTGGCACTGCGATATTGTCGATCGGCACAAAGTAGTTTGCGGACAGTTGACTGTTGAGTGTTGACATAATTCAACCAGGATTGTGATTAAATTAAAATGTATAGGAAAACCAGTAGCTCAGCCGAGATACTTAAAATTAAGATATCAGCTATTCTTCCTTCTTCCCTCTGACTTCAAAATCTGACGGACACTAAATAATTAATCCGTGTATCCGTGTCAACATCCGTGTCGTGCTTTCCTTCTTCCTTCCTATTATGTCTGATTCATTATTTGCCGATGCCAGCCGCCGATTAGAACGAGCCTTAAAATATGTGTCCCTTTCCGAGGATACGATCGAACGGCTGAAATATCCCAAATCCAGTTTAATTGTATCGATTCCCGTGCGGATGGACGACGGTTCCCTGCGAATTTTTCAAGGTTATCGGGTGCGCTACGACAATACCAGAGGCCCGTCTAAAGGAGGAGTGCGCTATCATCCGGGAGTATCCCTTGATGAAGTGCAATCCTTAGCATTTTGGATGACGTTTAAATGTGCAGTTTTGAACTTGCCCTTTGGAGGAGCCAAGGGCGGAATTACTCTCAATCCCAAGGAATTGTCCAAACTGGAATTGGAACGGTTGAGCCGGGGCTATGTCGATGCGATCGCAGATTTCATCGGCCCCGATGTTGATATTCCCGCACCGGATGTCTACACCAATCCCATGATTATGGGTTGGATGATGGATCAGTACAATATTATTAAGCGACAGCTTTCTCCGGCGGTGGTGACTGGAAAACCAGTGACAATTGGTGGCAGTTTGGGCAGAGATACGGCCACAGCAATGGGTGCTTTTTTTGTAGCACAAACTATTTTACCCAAATTTGAGCTAAATCCTCAAGATACAACTGTAGCAGTACAAGGTTTTGGTAATGCCGGTGCAGAAATAGCAGAATTGTTGTGGAAAGCAGGTTACAAAGTTGTTGCTGTCAGCGATTCCCAAGGGGGAATTTATGCTAAACAAGGGCTAGATATTCCCAGTATTCGAGGCTTTAAAAACTCTAACAAAGGTATCAAAGCTATTTACTGCGAAGGTTCTGTTTGCAATATTATCGAACACGAAGTCTTGACAAACGAGCAACTTTTAGCATTAGATGTAGACGTGCTGGTTCCAGCAGCTTTGGAGAATCAAATCACTGAAGCGAATGTTAATGATGTTAAGGCTAAGTTTATTTTTGAAGTAGCTAACGGGCCGATTGATTCTGCTGCTGATTTGATTTTAGAAGCGAGGGGAATTCACGTAATTCCTGATATTTTAGTCAATGCCGGAGGCGTAACGGTTAGTTATTTTGAGTGGGTGCAAAACCGCAGCGGACTTTATTGGACGCTGGAGGAAGTCAACCAGCGGTTGAAGCATAAAATGGTCGAAGAAACTGAGGCAATTTGGAAAAAATCTCAGGAATTGTCAGTTTCCATGAGAACTGCTGCTTACGTGTACGGGTTAAATCGACTGGGAGAAGCGATGAATGCGAAGGGAACGCGGGATTATTATGTGAACGGTTGAGGGAAGTGCGATCGGGCTTCAAAAGCTCGGAAATCACTGGTTTTTAGGTGCGATCGCAGAACTTATATATGTAATGTGCACGGCACAAGAGCATCTTACCGCTATTGCACGCAGCAGTTTCTTCAACCGCAAGTTAATCTACCAGTTCATCTAAAGAAAGCTTCAGGAGGTCGCACAATGCTTTCGTCTGTTCGAGATAGAGTTTTGGCATATGTCTACCCGCTTCCCAATTTTTAACAGTGGTTACAGTCACGCCCAATTCATCCGCAACTTGCTGCTGCGTCAAAGAAAGCGATTGGCGTCGCTGTTTGAGTTTTTCCCCCACACTACTCAACTATCCAATCCCCCTTCTCTCTCATTTACGTGTCTCCAAAATTAAGGGATACCTAAAGTACCCATCTAGCTATTTTTCTCACATAAGTTATACTTAATGTATAAATCCAGAACCTCAAAAAATTTTTTTTTAATCGCTATGCTGTTGCAGAACAATCACACTATCAATTTTTTGTCAAAATTTTACTGTAAATTGTTGCACAAATCAATAGTTACTGTTAGAATAAAAAAAAACGGTGCTAATCCCTTTTAGCACCCATCTCACAAAATAGGTTCTCAAACTTTATGCACCAAAATAGACTACTAATCCCTAGAAACCCCCAACCGGGTAACTTATGTGAAGAAACTGGTTACTATGTAATGGTTTTTTCTCATTACTTAGGTGGTCGCCGTATCTTATATAAAAATAAGATTAAGTGTGAAAAAGGGCGTAGATTTCCGCCTTATAGAAAATTTGTGGTATTACCAAATAAACAAATTTTTTTAACATCTAAACTTAAATGCAAGGGATACTTACTAATATATAAAACTAAACGGTTGTATTAAAACTATTACACCCTTGCACTAAGTTGTCTGAAATGTAAGGGTACTCAACCAGTACAATCAAAAATAAGACCCCTCACATCGTGTCTGGGGTCTTTCTACGTTTTTAAGAATTCCTCTGGTTAAGTTGACTTAACCACAAATTGTCCGTAGTATGAGAGGAGAATATCACATTTGTCAGAAAGCCAGTGCGTCCTGGCTACCAACCTATCAGCACTGGCTCTGGCTCCCATACCTATGG
This sequence comes from Microcoleus sp. A003_D6, assembly GCF_036702825.1. Taxonomy (NCBI): domain Bacteria; kingdom Bacillati; phylum Cyanobacteriota; class Cyanophyceae; order Oscillatoriales; family Microcoleaceae; genus Microcoleus; species Microcoleus sp. A003_D6. The sequence goes on from NZ_JAUBWA010000094.1 coordinate 26,576, forward strand.
AGAGTGACAATTAGTCGTTGGGTGGGGGCGGGTTTACGAGATTATTGATTTTAGGCAATTATGGTTGGTAAAACCCGCCCCTACGATTTTTTGTCTATCTGCAATTAAACATAAAAAAATCCCCCATTTGGGGGATTTCATTCAACACTATTACATAGCCTTAGTCTCCGGCATCAAACACTTATCGGAATCGCAGCCCGCAGGCCCGGAATCCATCATTTCACCTAAGTCGTAGCGACTCAAAGCCGCGTGAAAAACATCTATTTGGCGGCGTCCTAATGCATCTTGCACCATCTTGGTGTAAGTTTCCTTGTTTATCGGTTCAAAGGGCAGACGCGGGAAAGTTTCAAGAGCATCAAACCGCGCCAAAAGTGCTGCGGAAATATAGCCTTCGTCATCGCGAATCGCTTCGTAAATCCGAGTGCCCAAACTTTCTACTTCATTTTCCCGCAATTCAATCGTGGCCGAAGTGTTATGTCTGACATAGAACTTTTGTACCTGCATATAAAAGTCCATTTGTGCGGCCGCCGAGAACTTGTTAATGTCAATTTCATCAGCACCGGGTAAATCAGCCCAACTTACCGCAACAGGTATTTCTACCAGCCATTCCGTGCAGCGTTCATCGAAGGGATTGTTCAGCAAATTGCCGTTTTCATCTTTGTCAGATTGAGACGGAATCACGTTGTATCCGTAGTCAATGCAGGCGAGGGCTACAGGGTCGTTTTTGCCGAAAGTGATTCGGCGAATAAAACGCTGGGCTTTCGGCGGATGCCACCCCGGAGAAGCGCCTGTCAGCAGAGATTTGGTACCGGATGGTTGAACGGTTGTGCAGCGATTCGGGCGTTTTAAGGAATGCCGATCGCAATAATCCCATACTACCCGATTCACAATCTCCCGCCAACCAGTCAAATACTCTTCTTCCCGCTGTTTAAAAGCGATTCCTTGCGGAGTTTGCGGGCGGCCTTCCACCCACCAGCGCAGCCACTCCACGCCGAAAGCGTGAACGAAGAAATCGAACAATCCAGTAAATGATACACCGACGATCGGGTCTAATTCGCGACTGTATTGGTAGCGAGGTTCGCTAAATTTGTGATTGAGAAGTACCGCGACAGATAGAGCTCCGGCCCTGAAAGCTTCCTCCTGTTCTTTGAAATTGTAAGGATCGAGTTGATTAAGGTGGATCTCAGACAAATTGCAGAAAAAATTCGAGCCGATGATTTCCAGTTATGTTACCCTAAAGGCTTTTTATCCTCTAGTTCTACAGATTCCATGTTCCCTGTAGCTCGGCGTACTTTTTCATCTACTTTAGTTGTAAATGCCCCGCACTCTTGCCAGGATTATGTTCTTCATTCAAGAAGGTTCACCCGGTACGCTCTACGGTGGTAAAGGATTTTTAATTCCCCTACTTACCTCGGAATTAACATCTCAGTTTTCTCCGATTTTGCGAGGTTTTTAACGTGAGGCAAAATTACTTACCACACGGGTTTAAGCCCACACGGACTAACCGATGATCTAATTCGCCAGCAGTCATATTAGGATGGCGTTCCTGCAACCAATGTTTAGCTTTTCCTTCGTTGTAAGCTTTCAAAAACTCAAGTTTAAGACTCGGTGTTGAAAGTAAGTCAACGTTAGATCGAGCTACAGCTTCGCCGGCCCATTGAATCGCACCTTCGCCGCTGTAATACTGTTTGCGGACAGCATCAATACATTCTTCTAGTGTAGGTTTGCTATGAAAAACACGGGTATGATTTGCCATGCGAAGGGCATCGCGTTCTGGATCGATTCTCCAGTTGCCACTTTCATCTTGTTGCCACAGATTATTTTTAGCATTTGCCCCCAGTTCATCACCCGATTCAAACTGACGCATTCCGGCCGATCTTCTAATATTTCCGGCAACAATTGTGACCGCTGCTTCGTCAATCAATACACAGCATTCTACTGAATTTAACTGCCGCCCTTGAGCTTTATTCAAAATTGCCGCGCACCGCTGATAAAGGTCGGGCAATTTCACCGGATTTGCGACTCCGCCAAAGCCTTTTAAAGGTTCTCCCACCGGGCGAACGTCGCTCAAATCGATGAATATTTGAACTGAGCCTGCAAATCTTTCATCTGTGGATAATTCTAGCAAAGTTTGATAGGATTTTACCCAACCTTGGCGGGAATCTCCGACATAAATAGTGGCGGTTTTTTCGTCTATTTTTACTTCGGTTTCTTGGCGGCGTTCTAAAACTGGTGTAGAACCAATTTCTCCTTGGACTGTCACGGTTAAGCGGTTGCGGATCGGTGGCAGTTGGTTGATGTATTTTGGTTCCAAGACTGCGCCTGTGCCGCAGCCCATCATTGCCAAATCCATCAATAAACCAAAGGCCCGCCAGTCGATAATATTTGTTGACGAACAGTTATATGCGCCGGAAAAGTTCTCTGGCTGTTCGATCCATTTGCTGCCGCCTACCCACAGCCAGCGGCCTGAAGCGAGGGTTTTGAGCTCGTTTTGCATCCGGTGCAGCAGTTGTGTTTCTTCGGGGGTGAGGTTTCCGAGCTTTTGGAGCCCCTTGACTGTTCGATCGCACACTTGGGCCCAAGTCTCCCGCCCTGTCTCGGTACGGCGGCTGTAAGTCCTGAAAAATACTGGATTGGCTGCGGGTGCTGTTTCGGGGAAATCGGACAGGTTGCGTTTGTCGCTAGCACTCGATCGCTCTAATTCTCGAACCATAGGTTGTGTACTGACGTGTCGGAATATATCAACAGACTATGAATATACAACAGGATTCAGATTTAGGGTTAAAGGTTAATATATTTGACAATTTGCACTAGATATGGGGCACAGAAGTGTACAAGCTCGATCGGGCGATCGGCCCAAAACTTGACAAAAAAACCCGATTTCTTCCAGAAACCGGGTGAAGCGCAAATCTTGTCAATTGTCAATCCTTTGTCAATAAAAACTCAATATTGGGTAACAGCGGGTCTTGAACAACCCCCACACCGTTAAAGCCCCAACGTTCGAGCAACTTTTTGACAGATGAACCGGAAATCGATTCTACTCCGAATCGATCGGCAACATCAGCAGCGTGGGCGTTGAGATAGCTCAAAGCGTCATAGTCTTCGCGAAACATCAGCAGGTAACTCACTGCCGAATCTGGATTGGGATTCGCGGATAGATATTTGCCATCAGCACGAGAACGGAGCAAATAAAAAACTTGAGATAACATCTTATCTTGGTTGTCAAAATAATAGATTAACTCAAATTGGGAATCGGGAATTGGGAATCGGGAATTGGGAATTGGGAATCGGGAATCGGGAATTGGGAATCGGGAATTCTCTTCCTTCTTCCTTCTTCCTTCTTCCTTCTTCCTTCTTCCTTCTTCCTTCTTCCTTCTTCCTTCTTCCTTCTT